>JBBQTZ010000129.1:0-12727 GCA_038234405.1 Chitinophagales bacterium | reverse complement strand
AAGCGGGGATATTGCTTCGGGTAGCGCAAGAAGTGTTACAGGCTTCAACTTATATGAAGCTATCCATGCCTGCAGCCAACATTTGCTGGGTTATGGAGGCCATTTTGCTGCTGCCGGCCTATCATTGCTTCCGGAAAATATAGAAGCTTTTACAAAGCAATTTGAAGAAGTAGTTAATAATACTATCGATCCGGAATTACTTATACCAGAGATTATTATTGATTCCGAAATAAAATTTTCTGAAATAACCAATCCTTTCTACAAATTAATTTGCCAAATGGAACCGTTTGGACCAGAAAATATGCGGCCCGTTTTTATTGCATCACAAATTAGTGATACAGGCTATACCAAAATAGTAAAAGAAAAACACATTCGCTTTGTGCTATCTCAACAAAATATAACTTTAACCGGCATTGGGTTTAATTTGGCACATAAATTTGAGCTTATTGCAACAAACAAGCCTTTAGATATTTTATTTACTATAGATGAAAACGAATGGAACGATACTGTAAGTTTACAATTGAAAATAATTGACTTCCGTCTCTCTTTAGAAAACAATATTTCCTTTTAAAATGACAAACCTTATCCCCTATTTAAAATACTTTTTTTACTTAGGCACCAACTGGAATTGGAGGCTAGCTGTTGTATTGATCCTACAAGAAATAAAGGGTGAAAAAAAGTACGGCATCAATACCACAGGGGCTGATGAATTAAATGATTTGGCTGATACGGGTGTAGATATTTCTAATGCAACAATTTACATGCCTATCAGCTACCCTTTGTTAGAAAATGTATTAACACTTATACCTGAAAATGCTAAAAATCATTTTTTAGATATTGGCTGTGGTAAAGGAAGAGCCTTGTGTATAGCAGCTTACCACGGATTTAAAAAAATATCCGGGGTTGATTTTTCTGCTACATTTTGCGCCGATGCCATTGAAAATTTACAAAGAATCACCACAAAAAAAAATGGGTTTCAACAAAGCATTGTACATGAAAATATTCTACACTACCAAATACCTGCTGATGTTGATTGCCTATTTTTATTTAATCCATTTGATGAAAAACTAGTACTACATCTTGTTAATGATATAAAGAGAAGTCTCCAAATAAACCCCCGTTCAATGTATATCATTTATGCAAACCCTTTATACATACAGTTGTTTTTCAATGAAGGATTTGAACAAATTTTTCACGCAAAAAAAATGAAATATTTCGAAGTATCGATAATGACAATAAATACATAAAATTGAATGTGAGTATTTGCCACAACTAATTCTGACAAACGAAAAAGCCTTCTATAAAAAAACCATCTTAATTTAAAGTGCTTTTAACTACTAAAAATCAAGATGGTATTGGGTATAATTCTAAAAAGAATATATATTTAATTTACATTCAACAACTCCACACTTCTGTTAATAAAGCTTGTAAGGTCGTTGCCTTTTAATAAATCCTGTGATAATAAAGCAAGATCAGCAAGATTTCTAACTAATTTTTCCTGTTTATCAGTTGCAGCCTCTGCAAGTATTGTTCTATAAATAGAATGATTACCATTTACTGTAAGGGTTACTTCATCTGGCATATTAGCATAAAACGCTGCCATTCCACCACCCATAGCTCCCATATCTTTCATTCTTCTCATTTGCTCTGGCCGGGTTGCTACCACAGGTGCTACATCTGCACTCAATCCTTTTACCTCAACTGTTATATGCAATGCCGCATGATTTTGCTCAAACAAACCTTTTAATTTTTCACTTTCATCTTTGCTCAATACACTTTCTGCATGGTCAGATTTATCTATCAGATTATCAACAATATCAGCATCTACCCGGGTAAATTGTACATTCTCCCATTTCATTTCTATAGTATTGATAAAAGCCGCATCTACCAATGTTTCCATTTTTACTACTACAAAGCCTTTTGCAGCAGCAGCTTGTACATAGGCATCTTGCTGAACCGGATTAGTAGTATATAAAATAACCTGCTTGCCTTCTTTGTTCTTTTGCAAAGTTTCTGTTGCAATCTTATATTCATCTATTGTGTAAAAATTGGATACCGGCTGTTCCTCTCCTTCTTTCACTGCTTTTGCTATGGCATCTTCCATTACCAAAAATTTGTTGCCCTTTTCTAAAAACTTGTCGTCGGTCATCATACCGTATTTAACAAACAACCCAAGACTTTCCCATTTTTCCTCATAAGCCTTGCGATCAGACTTAAATATTTCTTCTAATTTATCAGCAACTTTTTTAGTAATATGTGAGTTGATCTTTTTTACATTGGGATCTCCCTGAAGGTAACTCCGGCTTACGTTTAGCGGAATATCCGGACTATCTAACACACCTTGTAATAACATCAAAAATTCGGGAACAATATCCTTTACTTCATCTGTAACAAATACCTGGTTGCTATACAATTGTATTTTGTCTTTCTGTATTTCGTGACTTTGCTTAATTTTTGGGAAATACAAAATACCGGTAAGATTAAATGGATAATCTACATTAAGGTGTATCCAAAATAATGGCGCTTCATTAAAAGGATAGAGTTCTTTATAAAAACCCTGATAATCTTCAGTAGTTAAGTCAGCCGGCTTTTTTGTCCATGCTGGTGTGGTGTTATTAATTTGTTTGTCATCAAAGAAAATAGGCACAGGCAAAAATTTACAAAATTTTTCCAGTACTGATTTTACCCTGTAAGTTTCTAAAAACTCCTGACTTTCTTCATTCAAATGTAGTACAATATCAGTACCCCTTTGCTCCTTTTCAGTATCTTCCAACGTAAATTCCGGGCTACCATCGCACTCCCATCTTACTGCTGTAGAATTTTCTTTAAAAGACCGGGTAAGCACTTCTACTTTTTCACTTACCATAAAAGAAGAATAAAAACCCAATCCAAAATGACCAATAATGTTGTTTTCATTCTGTCCCTTATATTTTTCTAAAAATTCTTCTGCACCGCTAAAAGCAACCTGGTTAAGGTACTTATCTACTTCCTCGTTTGTCATTCCAATTCCTTTATCAGAAATAGTAAGCGTCTTCTTTTCTGCATCTATTTTAATATGAATGCTGATATCACCTATTTCGCCTTTGGCTTCGCCCAAAGAGGAAAGTGTTTTTAACTTTTGTGTTGCATCAACTGCATTGCTCACGAGCTCTCTTAAAAAAATATCATGCTCGCTGTATAAAAACTTTTTAATAATGGGAAAAATGTTTTCCGTTTGTACCCGTATGTTTCCTTTTTGCATAATAAATTATTTTGAATACAGGTTGTCAAAATCAATGCCATGGGGTAATTTGCTGACAAGGTGACAAATAAAGTTGAACAGAAGAAAAGTAAACTGACAAGACTAATAAAAAATAAAAATGCCCCGAAAATCTGGGGCATTTTTATTAAATATTATAAGTTGATCTAGTTTCCTGTAACCAGTATATTATCTATCTGCCAGGTAGTTGTTTTATCGTTTGCAGTACCTGCAGGATCAGCTCCTTCATACTTAAAAGCTACATAAATAGTACCACTGTAACTATTTAAACTAATGTTTCCGGAAGGAGTAAACCCAGTGAAGAAGCCAGAGGCAGGAATTGGACATAATGTTGCAGAAGCAGTGATATCAGTCCATGATACGCCAGCAGCCCACGGATTTCCTGCACCGGTAAAGTTGGAAGATACCAATACTTTTAAAGTTGCTCCGTTATTAAAACCACCAGATGTACCAAAACTTAACGTTTTAGTTGTGTTAGATCCTAAGTCTATGCCTTTAGTAACCAACCACGTAGTTACATTAGCTTGTGTACTACCAAATGCACTTAATTGAGCATATTTATTACTTGAAAATACTCTGGATTCGTATTTTCTGCCCCCTGCTTCATCAAGATTTATCCATCCTGCTAATGATATAGAGTTGAAGGGTGCGGTTGAAGGTACTACCTGGGTGTCAAAGTTTTCGCTTAACAATGCTCCAACCGGAGGAGGTGTACCGCCACCGCCTCCGCCACCACCACCACCAGCGCTACATCTTGCGCCGTACATTTTTAAATCGGCAGTATCACGAATAGTTAATTGTTTGGTTGAACCAAATACAGTATATAAAGAAACGATAGAACCATTACCATTTGGAACATTAAATCCAGCAAAAGCTGAATAGCCACTATTTCTTAAAGTAATAGAGCCACCAGAACAATCTCTAATGGTAAAATTGGCTGTACCCGGTGGATTTTGGTTTGGCAATGCGTAGGTATTATCTGTATCAGAAACACTAAACTCAAAATTATTCAATTGAATTAATGTATTGATTAAAGTGTCTTGCATATTGGTACCTAAAGCTGCTGCTGTAACTACCCTTGGCGTTACTATATTACCAAAAGATCCCTTTACAATATATTTTGTGAACAACGAAGAAGGAATATCTGCCAGTGAAGGTGTAGTACCGGATGCATCTATACCACCACCCAATTGAATTACCCGATTATAATCTCCTAAATACAAACCCTTACAGTTTACAAATAGTTCTCTGCCAATAGGATAAGAATTAAAAAGATTATTGCCACCTAAAAGCAAGGTAAGTCCACCTGTTGCATCTTGTATAACAATGGTTTTAAAGAAGTTACCACTTTTGTCATCTGCTACTACAATTCCCCTGATTATTAAATCCTGGGTTACTAAATCCAGTCTGCCAGAAGTAGCATGTATTGCTTTTAAATCCTTAATGGTGGTATTAGCTGTAACCTTTGGAGCTACAAATACTGGCGGCTGATCAAACTGTTTATTACACGAACTGTTGATGGTTATTACCGCTGCCAGTAAAGCAAATGCCGTAATAGTTGTTTTTAAAAAAGTATGCATTGTATGTGGTTTATTTTTTTTTAAATTAATGTGATTAAAAACGAAGGCCTACGCTTGCAAAAAATGTACGCCCAAAAGAAAAGAATTTTCTTGGTGGAAATTTATTGATATTTCTATCGTCAGTATCAAAGCGTAATTGTTCAAATGCGCTGGTAACTATGCCTGTATTATCCAGTAAATTATTGATGCCGGCACTAAATACTAAAAAAGTATTTTTCTTTAAAGATGGATAAAGTTTGTTTACTTTCCAGCTATAACCAAAAAACAGATCCACCGTATATTGAGATGGTAGTTGTGTTTGATCAATGATGCCCTTGTACTGATTACCCTTTGGGTCTAAACCATCTACAGCATTTTCCGTACGGCGAAGTGGGTTAAAATCCATCCACATCTTATCGAAATAATTTACATTTAAGTTAGCAAACCAAAATTTTGGCGACCGATAGTCGAGCCCTGCCGTGTAAGCTTCCTGCGGTGTAGCTACCCTAAAGTTTTCTGAATAAATAGTAATATCCTTGGCTAAAATCTCTGAGCTATTATCCAATGTAACGGTAGCTTTTTGCCTGGTAGTAAGGTAATAACGGGCAATGTTGGCTGCTGCATTAAAACTTAACCCCTTGTACAATTTTACATCTAACCCAAGCTCGGCACCAATATGTTGCTTACCAATATTAGAAAGTGCGTAGTTTACAAAGTTTCTGTACTGATCATCGAAAAAAGTTAACACATTTGATTGGTTTTTAAATGCTGTGTAAAAACCGGTAGCCCTTATTTTTACTTTGGGTGCATTCATTACATAACCTGCTTCTAAAGAGGTAACTCTTTCAGATTGCAAATTATCCTGTACAATATCCCTTGTACGTGGTGCTATATAGGCGTTATCAAAAAATGGCGCTCTAGTAAAATAACTTCCATTTGCAAAAAAGTAGTTTCTGCCATCGAGCTTGTAGGTAACACCACCCTTAAAAGAATAGTTATAAAAATTTTGCTCCTTTGCTTTACCAAATGAATTATTTGGAAACAACCCTACCCGTGCATTACCCGTACGAAAAAATTTTGTGTAGGAATGCTCTGCCGCTATAAAGAAATCTACCTTTTTAAACTTAAAAACGGATTGTGCCCATACAGCAGTTTTGTGTAAATCAATATCATAATTATAGCCAAAAATATCGCCCTTCCTTAAAATTCTGTTGGGATTATTTAAATTATTTTGATTAGCGCCGGGTGTATTGGCAAAATCTCTTTCTGCAAATTGATTTAGATCTAAATAAAAATTACCGCCTAACAAATCATTTACACTTTTATAATAATGATTTTTTTGATATTGGTAAGATGCACCTGCAGTAAAATCTATATTTGGAGCTAAAGATGCATTTAATACTGAATTAATATTAAACCGGTTTGTATGTACATTTCTATTTTCAACAATATACCTCGATCGTCTGCCACTTACCGTATTACCTCTAATACCATTAGCATTGCTCACAGTTTCGTTACTGGCATAATTTACGTTGTAAATACCATCCCAATTAATCTGCCGTAGGTTTACATCATTTAAAAAAGCAAGATTTGCCTGTGCTTTTAAATCATCACTAAGTTGATAACTTGGTAAATACCTGTAATAATCCGGTCTTGGATCTGCAGAATTGTACCAGTCAAAACCACTTACACTTCTATTTCCAAAAATATAAGATGCGGCAGTTACAAGACTCATCTTTTCATTTATTTTCCAATCGTGCGTTAATATAAATATAGGCTGAACAACTTTAGCTACACTTACATTCCTTTTTTTGCCATTTTGGAAGCCCCAGTTGGAGTTGTAAAAATTAGTTCCGCTTATTTGAAACATTTCATCAATAGCAGCACTCTGCCTGCCAGATTCAGAAGGTGCAGCAAGCGCTACCAACGATAATAAGTGCCTGCTGTTAATTCTTTTATCAACACCTAAAAAGCCACTAAATCCATTAAAGAAAGTACCTTCTACAAAGCCTTCGTTTGCCCAACGCCGGCTGCCAGAAATAGTAAATGCCCAGCCCTTATCATTTAATCCGGTAGAATGGGTTATCATTAAACGATTATCGTACGTTCTGTTAGATACTGCATAATTAATGCTCGTTTGCTTGCGCTGCTTACTTGCCCTCGCATCAAAACTGGTAACACCACCAATATCTCCAAAGGAGTAAGTGGTAGGCCGTAGGCCCAATACAGCGTCTCTGTTTCTAACTACATCATTTAAACCTCCCCACAATCCAAAGGGCGTAAAGCCATTATCCAGGTTTTCCATGGGTACACCGTTCATAAAAGTTCCAAATGCATCTGCATCATATCCTCTAAAACGAAAACGAACCGCATTAAAATGGAAAGAAGCTCCATTAAAATATGGATCCCTTCCTGCATTTAGCTGGCTTGATACATTTTGGGCACTTCCATCCTGGTTGTCATTTTCATCAGTTGATACAATAGGGATATTCTCTAAAATTGCTTCCTTAATATCCTCTATTATAGAAGTATCTGGCTTTTTTTCTGAAGCGGTTAGTAAAAGTGGCGACTGAATTTCTTGCTGGCCAATACCTGACTGCACAAAGCAAATACTAAAAAGCAGGGGTAAAAAAAATTTAATTAATTGTCTCACGAGCTAATTTTTGGTTAAGGCGGCGAAGTTAATTTAATGACATCATTTATGAACACTTTAACAGTCGTTAACCTAAAATTTATATACAACTGTGTATAAAGTACTTGTATGCCCTACCTTTGGAACTTTAAAATTATCTATGAAAAAAATTGTTGCAGTTATTGTACTTACGGCCCTTCTGTTAAATGCTTCATCAGCACAAAAGAAAAATTTTAGGTTAGCACTAATAGGTTTTTATAATTTAGAGAACCTTTTTGATACCATCCACACAGCCGGTAAAAACGACTACGACTTTACGCCAACAGGCCTTTACAAATACAATACAACTATCTATTTCAGTAAATTAGATCACCTGGCAGATGCCATTTCTCAAATAGGGATAGATAAAAGCCCGGATGGACTTGCCATGTTTGGCGTTGCCGAAATTGAATGCGCAACAGTACTGCACGACCTTGCTTTAACCGAAAAACTTAAAAGCAGAAACTACCGGTATGTACATTATGAAAGTCCGGATACAAGAGGTATTGATGTAGGTTTGGTTTACAATCCAAAATATTTTAAAGTAATTAGCAGTGCTCCATTTTTTGTACAACTACCCTTAAATGGCAAAGATTCTTACTTTACACGGGATGTATTGTATGTAAAAGGTGTATTTGGTGGCGATACTGTTCATGTTTTTGTTAACCATTGGCCATCAAGAGTTGGCGGTGAAGAAAGATCAATTTCTTCAAGAGCTGCGGCGGCCCAGGTTTGTAAAACCAGAATTGACTCAATTATGGCCATAAACCCGGCATCTAAAATAATTGCAATGGGCGACTTAAACGATGACCCCATTAGCCCAAGTGTAACAGTTACATTAAAGGCAAAGGCAAAAGTTGAAGATGTACAACTAACTGATATTTATAACCCATGGATCAGCCTCTATAAAAAAGGAATTGGAACCCTTGCATACCAGGATAGCTGGGGATTATTTGACCAGATAATGATTTCGGGTGCATGGCTTGATAAAACACAAAAAGGGTTCTTTTTCCAAAATGCTACTATTTTCAATGCCGATTTTTTAATTCAAAAAACGGGTAAATTTAAAAACTACCCCAAACGCACCTGGGATGGAAGTACCTATAATTATGGTTACAGCGATCACTTTCCCGTATATATTACCCTATACAAAAGAGTGGATGAAATAAGTAAGACTAACTAATTAACTTGTAACAAATTGATAAATACTTACCGCCGCATTAGCAGACGCATCACCTCCTTTTAAAAGTATTGTTTTTAAAGCTGCATAATCTTGCTGTAATTCGTTTTGCTTTTTTGTATTGGTAAGCAGTTGCTGTAATTCGGCTACTAAATTTTCTTCAGTTAATGCTTCCTGTATTAACTCCTTTACTACTTCTTTATCCATAATTAGATTTACCAGGCATATATATTTAATGGTAAGTAAGCGCTTTGCAATGGCATAAGATACTGCACTGCCTTTATAACAAACTACCTCCGGCACGCCAAACAAGGCAGTTTCTACAGTAGCTGTGCCACTTGTTACCAGGGCAGCAGCAGCTTTTGTTAGTATAGTATAAGTTGCATCATTTACCGCAGAAACATTAGGGAACCCGGTAAAAAAATGATCATAAAAATCAGCCGCCAACCCCGGTGCTTTTGCTACCACAAACTGGTAAGCAGGAAAATGCTTGGCTACAGAAAGCATAACAGGCAGCTTGGTATTAATTTCCTGGGCCCTGCTACCGGGAAGTACGGCTATTATGTTTGAAGGTGGTTGAAGATAATTGAAGCTAGTTGAAGGTAATTTGATAATTGACTCTTTAAAATCATCAATCACTTTTACCAAAGGATGACCAACATATTCCACATCATAATTCCATTTTGCATAAAAAGCTTTTTCAAAAGGTAAAATCACCAGCATTTTATCAACGTACTTTTTTATTCCTTTTACCCTGCTCTCCTTCCAGGCCCATACCTGCGGAGCAATGTAGTAAATTACCTTAAAGCCTTGTTGTTTTGCCCATTTGGCTATTCTTAAATTAAAGCCGGGATAATCTATTAAGATGACTGCATCTGGTTTATACTCTACTATATCGGCCTTGCAAAAGGCTAAATTTTGAAATATAGTACCAAGGTTTTTTATTACTTCTATAAAGCCCATAAATGCCAATTCACGGTAGTGCTTTACCACGGTAGCACCGGCAGCTTGCATTTTATCGCCGCCCCAGCAGCGTATTTCAGCCTCATTGTCTAACTTCCTCAGGGCGGTAATCAGGTTGCTGCCATGCAAATCGCCACTTGCTTCTCCTGCTATAATGTAATATTTCATGATGCAAAAATTAGCCGCAATGTATACCAATTGTAAATGAAAAATATAGCTTTTACGTATCGTTGATAACGGGATACAGATTACCTGTAATTTGGGATACCAGTAATTTGGGGAAACAGTGATTTGGGATACCAGTGATTAGGGATACCAGTAATTTGGGATACCAGTGATTAGGGATACCAGTGATTAGGGATACCAGTGATTAAGGGTAAAACCTTAACCAAGATTTTGCAGTTGAAACTTATTACAACTTTTTTCAAAATTTAGTTAAAATAAATTGTGTTGAAATACGTTATCCAAATGCTTTGTATATTTGCAAGGCAAAATATAACCTCCTAAAAAAGAAAAATATGAAAAAAATTCTTCTATTTGCATTAGTGGCCATCACAACAATCGCAATTTTTACATCCTGCACAACCAGCAGACGTGGAACCGGTTGCCCAATGAGTGATAAAATTATTCACTAACACTTTCTTTTAAACGTACCTAAATATGAACTGGATTACTATTAACAACGCCGGGCAATTAGATGCTATTAAAGAACTTTCTGCCAGCAAACCCCAGGTTATTTTTAAACATAGTACCCGTTGCTCCATCAGCAGTGTTGCCAAAAGCAGGCTGGAAAGAGCTGCCACACCCGATAATATTGATTTTTATTACCTCGATTTAATTAGCCACAAAGATATTTCTGCAAAAATTGCTGCAGATTTTTCCGTTTATCACGAATCGCCGCAGGTGCTACTCATTAAAAATGGCGAATGTGTGTATGATGAAAGCCACTCTGGCATTAATATGGATGATATTACAGAACAAGCGCTTGCTCAAAACCTATAATTTACCTCTATTTTTTAGTCTTCTTTTTAATAAAATTACCTGTTAACGCTTAGGGTACATTTTAAATTAATGCCCCCGGTCTCGGTATATGGGCGCACACGCCCGAGGTTAGGCGTTGGTAAATGTTTTTACTAACCACCTGGCGCTGCGTACATTTGAAATGCAACAGTTATAGCTTTCCCTTTTTTTTATTAATTCAACTACCAGTACTTTTGCCGCATGAGCATAGTAAGTAGCATACAGCAAAGTGTAACCAACGTTTTAATCTCTTTACACAACCAGCCTTTTACAGCAAAAGATTTTCAGGTAAACCAAACCAAGCCCGAATTTGAGGGCGACTACACAGTAGTACTATTTTCTTTGGTTAAATCATTAAAACTATCGCCAGATAATATTGGTAACCAATTGGGTACTGCATTAATCAATACCTATCCCAACTTTTTTACAAAATTCAATATCATTAAAGGATTTCTAAACCTTTCAATTGCCGACGACTATTGGATTACACTTTTGCAAAAAAATTATGCCGACAACTGCTATGGCAAAAAAGAAATGAATGGCAAAAAGGTAATGGTTGAATATTCTAGTCCTAATACCAATAAACCATTGCATTTGGGGCATTTGCGAAATAATTTTTTGGGATGGAGTGTAAGTGAAATTTTAAAAGCCAATGGATATGAGGTTATAAAAAGTGCCATTGTAAACGACCGTGGCATACATATTTGCAAAAGCATGATTGCCTGGCAACTGTTTGCCAATAATGCTACGCCAGAAAGCACCCAAACCAAGGGCGACCATTTTGTAGGAGACTATTATGTAAAATTTAATGATGAATACAAACGACAGGTAGAAGAGCTGATTAATAAAGGCACTACAAAAGATATTGCAGAAAAGGAAGCTCCCATCATGAAAGCCACACAGCAAATGCTGCTCGATTGGGAAGAAGGTAAACCCGAAGTAATTGAACTTTGGAAAACAATGAACCAGTGGGTATATGCCGGCTTTGATGTAACCTATAAAAAAATTGGCACCAACTTCGATATAGTATATTATGAAAGTAATACCTACTTACTGGGTAAAAACATTGTACAGCTAGGGTTGGATAAGCAAGTTTTTTTTAAGAAGGAAGATGGCAGTATTTGGATAGATTTAACAGCAGATGGGCTTGATGAAAAACTAGTGCAACGCAAGGATGGCACTTCGGTTTATATTACCCAGGATATTGGCCTTGCTGATCTTAAATACGGGCAATACAAAATAGATAAGAGTATTTATGTTATTGGCAATGAGCAAAACTACCACATGAAAGTGCTGCAACTTATTTGCAAAAAGTTGGGCATGCCCAATGCTGATAATATTTTTCACTTAAGCTATGGCATGGTAGAGCTTACAAGCGGTAAAATGAAAAGCAGGGAAGGTACTGTAGTTGATGCAGATGATTTAGTTGATGAAATGGTAGCTACCGCAAGGCAACATACCGAAGCATTGGGCAAAGTTAAAGATTTTACACCCGATGAATTAACGGCACTGTATGATACCCTTGGCCTTGGCGCCATGAAGTTTTACCTGCTGAGGGTTGATCCAAAAAAAACCATGGTGTTTAACCCTGCAGAAAGCATTGATTTTCACGGATTTACCGGTCCGTTTGTGCAATATACCCATGCAAGAATAAAGAGTATTTTAAGAAAACTTGCAGGAGAAACAAAAGCAGGAGAAACAAAAGTAGGAGAAACAAAAGCAAAAGAAACAAAAGCAGGAGAAACAGAAGTAGGAGAAACAAAAGCAAATAATGCCCAAACAACTAACAGCAGTGCATTATTGCCATTAGAAAAAGAAGTGCTGCTACAATTAGAGCAATACACAGATACCTTAACTCAGGCTGCTGCTGAACTTAATCCCTCTGTTATAGCCAATTATGTTTTTAATTTGGCTAAAACATTTAACTCATTTTATGTAGAGCACTCCATAGCCAATGCAGCATCAGCAGAAAAAAAGCAACTGCGTTTGCAATTGGCCACTATGACAGCCAATGTACTCAAAAGCGGCATGCAACTACTTGGGGTAGGTGTTCCGGAAAGAATGTAAAAAAGGCT
>JBBQTZ010000128.1:0-12752 GCA_038234405.1 Chitinophagales bacterium | reverse complement strand
ATTGACAATGTGGAGTCATCTTTATATATAACAACAGCACTGTTACTATTGGGTAAATAATTGCCTGCAGCTCCTCCATTATCATAAATAAAACCACTGTTAGCATTACTGGAAATATATTTAGTACTAGTGGATGTGCTTACATTCGTTACGGTTGCTGCAGCACTGCTATAATCAATAGTAGTACTATCATAGTTCTGCTGATAAAAAGGCAACCATCTGCCGCCATCATAATAATAAAAAGCGGAGAAGGTAGTGTCATAAATCATTAAGCCCTTTGGCGGATTGGCAATGGCGGTACGTTGGGCTAATCCTAAACGGGGCATTAGTAAACCTTTATTAGAAGCACTTATTTCCAAAGCTGCTTTTGGATTGGGGGTGGTAGTGCCGATGCCTACATTTTGTGCCTGACTATTGATCGAGTAAAATAATAATGCCAATAGTAATTTTCTTATTTTCTTCATACAACTAAAGTTTATTTATAGTTAAAACATTATGATCGATACAGAGATTATAAAACCAACTTATTGTATTACTTCCACCGGCAGTATTTGCTGTTTTCCACCTGGTTTTGTTAGCTGTAACTGAAAAGTTCCGTTGGCTGTTGCAGCCGGCAGTTCAATTTTTTTGGTAACAAAACCGCCTGTATGGTTCCATTGCTGTGTAAGAATTACCTGCCCATTCATGCCCAGCAGGCTTGCGCTATAATGCCCTGCTGGCATATCATTCATTCGTAACTGAATAACGTTATCTGTAACCGGGTTAGGGTATGCGTACATGCCTCCTGCATTTTTTACAATAGTAGCTTTTGCTACGTCACTGTAAACCGTTTCTCCGTCAGTAAGGGTAGCTTTAATGCGGTAGTAGTATGCACTTGTTACAGGGGAAACATCTAACCAACTATTTTTTAAAAGCGGCTCATTATTCCTGGTAGTTGTTTGACCATGTAGTGTCGTAAAATCTATGCCATTTACAGATCGTTCCACTTCGTACCGAGCAACACCAAAATCATTTTCCACCTCCCATTGCACTTCAATATCTTTTTCTTTTACGATAGCACTGATATGCAGAAACCGGGGTGCTTTTTTAAACAGCAGCCTGAACCTTACTGCAGATACACTTCCACTATCTGCGTTTACAGAAAAAGCATAACGGGTATTGCCTTCTAAAGCAACCGGACTGTATTGGTGCAGGTAAGTATCCTCCAAATAAGCTTTCATGCGTCGTGGCATATCGAGTTCATCCGCTTTTAATTCCAGCAAATAGTTGCGCTGTTTCATTTGCCCGGCGCTGATAAAAATAGTATCGTTAAAAATTGGCCTGCGCCTGTTTTGAATAGCGTAGCGTTTATTGTCAGCGGCAATGGCAAAGTTCTCTGTAAAGTTTTTATTCTTTTCTGCATTGGCAGCCTGCATATTCCTATCCATTAAAATTGCCAGTCCATCAATCAACGTTTCGCTGCTGTCTGCATTTGCTACATACAAGTTCATGCTTAACTGGCGAACGGGGCGGAGCAATACATTATCACCCAGTGTGGATTTATTGTTTTCATTGATGGTGATGGTGCCGGTATAATTTATCATAAATGCAGAGCCGGAGGAGATATCTCCTTTGTTATTGGCAAATGTGCTACCAGCCAATAAAGGCGCAACTGTATAAGTTTGTGTACCGATATTGTATGCACCATAGCTTACCCAGCCACCCACATTAAAACTACCAGCAAGGTTGGCATCCCACACATAAAATACATCGGGCAAGCCGGGGTTATCTACAACTATTTTATGAAAGTTGATGGGAGATGCATAAGGGTTGCCAATTACTGTCCATCCTGCACAGGTAATTGTTTGCGGCCCCACTTTTAATTGCCCTTTTGGCCGGAGTGTGGTAACGGTGGCTGCTACCCCGGTACCTGCCACAACAATGCTTCTGTCACCACGAACGAAAAGCATATAGCCAGGTTGGTCATTTATCAATCCATCATTTGCGCCTGGTGTAGTGCCAATTGTTTTGGATGGAAAACCGCCCCAATTGGTTCCGTTGTAATACCGGATAGATGGGCTGCTAGTGCTACCTTGGTCGTAACCATCTGCTGCACTGTAGGTAGTACTTTTGGTAATGCTGGTGCCAAAGTTTGCTGTACCAATAACGGGAGTTAACCGGTTTGCATTGCTCAACCCTTCCTGCCATGCCTGGCTGATGGTGAGGTTGGTGGCGGTACTTAGCGGTGCTGTTAATAAACGCCATGCCCTGTGTGGTGGAATGTATCTTTCCACTTCAAACTTGCCGGTGCCGGTGTACGACAATGCAACAGTTGAAGGCACAGCAGCTACCCTTGCTGTTGATGTAGCATCAGAGTTTAAGGTGATGGTTGCATTGTCAATAGTAATATTCCCTGCTGTTGGGATAAGCGTACCTTTTATTTCAAATGACTTGTCGAATTTGATGCCGCTGCTGTTATTGATTTCTACATTATTCATGGCACTAACGGTAGCGGATATTCCAGGGAAGGTCTGGTTAATTTGATTGCCCGCCATTATCCACGTGCCATTGTTGGTGAGGGTGCTGCCGCTGTTGGTGTAAGTGCCATTGATGGTGAATTGACAAGTATTGGTTGTAGAAATACCAGTGGTATTGCTAAGCACTAAATTTTTTGTTTCTCCATTTGCTGACAGCACTGGATTATTGCTTGTGGCAAGTATGGTAACATCTATTTCAGCCGTTGGTATAATACCACCGCACCAGTTTATTTTTTTGTGCCATTCGTTATCTATGCCTTTCCATGCAGTGTATTTTCCATCAACGTAAATATTGGTTTGCTGCTCATAAGTCCCTAAGTCAACATCGTTGTAGGTAATGCGTGGGTTGTTGTCTAAATCAGTTAAACCCGAAACAACTGCATTACTGCCGATGTTGATAGCTGGGCTACAAGGTTGCAGGCGAAAGTCGCCTGAAACGGCATCTACAAACAAAGGGTTAAGATTTAGATTATTAGTTCCGGAAAAACCTCCTTCAATAATACTGTAATTAACAACAGGAACTCCACTGCTTACATTGATAGCGTTTCCCACAGGAGCTGTATTTCCCCAAATAATGGTGTTGTTGATAGTCGGGGACGAATTTATATTAGCTACAGCACCACCATTGATACCAGCAGTATTTTTTGAAAAAGTAGCATTTGTAACAACGGGAGAAGAATTCTCATTCATCATTCCTCCACCGTTGGCGGCGTTGTTTTCCGAAAAAATGCTACTATTAATAATAGCAGGGGAATTGAAGTTGTACATGCCAGCACCAAAAGTTGCAGCATTATTTTTTGTAATAATGCAATTTGTAAATGTAGGATCGGAGTCTACATTGAAAATTCCTGCACCTCCACTTTGGGCTGTATTTTGGTTAATATTACATTTTGTAAAAATGGGGGCAGATGAATTCATATTGCATATTCCGCCACCGCTTGTTGCCACATTTGCGGTAAAATTACAACCAAGTAATGCCGGGGAAGAACCGCCACAGAAAATACCAGCACCTCTGTACCGGAAAACATTCTGAGTATTGACAATTATCTTGTTTGTTATACTGGTATTAGTAGAAGTGTTGCCCAGCGATATCGTAAACCCATCCAATGCCGCGGTTCCTACAGCTGCTGTACTAACTAAAACATGGTAACAGTTATCAACAGTATTATTTACTATTACAAGATCCCCACTCAAAATGGTTTCGTTAGTCAAAAGATCCCTTACGTTGGTATTTGTTTCTCCCCCTTCAAATCCACCATATACTTTTACATCCGGCACTAACACAAAACTATTGTCCCTGTCTGTAAGGTTAGGACAATCTGTTATGATGTTGGTAATAAAATCAGCACGCCAAATTGGTTTGTAAGTGCCTTTCGCCACCCATATTTGTTGTATGGCTGTATTAAATTTTGCAGCCTTCAACGCATCTCCTAATTGGGTGATGGCTTTATCCCAACTGCTGCCATCAACTTCATTTTCTGCTTTACTCTGGTTAACATACACGATACCGTCAGCATTTGGCTGAGCTAGTATTTTTTCAAATGCACCTCTATCTACAGTGGTAAAAGCAGTACGACTGTTGCCATTTAAATCTTTTGTATTGGCAGCAGGCACATAAGTATTACTTCCGGTATTAATGGCGGGGCTGCATTTTTGTAAGCGGTAGTTGCCACTGCTTGTTGGCGCTGCGGCTGCACCAGGCACGTTTGTAAAAAGTGGGTTGGCTGTACTATTGCTTATCACACTGGTATATACTCCTGATGATGCAGCATTGCCTATCGTAGAATAATATACATCTGGATCATCATTAGTGCCGGCGGTAGAGCCCAAATCGCTGTTTGCAGCACCAGCATTGGTTTCATTACCGTAAATAATACTATTGTAAATTTTGGCTTTGACGGTACCCGCTGTACTTGTTTGAAACCCTCCAAGTATACCTGCCTTATTACCGGCAATAGTACAGTTGCGTAAAGTTAATGCTGCGGTTCCGGAAGGATTGTTATTAAAAATGCCACCGCCAGAAGATCCGCCGGAAGTGGAGGCATTACCCGATATAATACAGTTGGTAAAAACTGCATTAGAATTAGAAGCATACACACCACCGGCTACACCAGTTGCCTTGTTATTTTTTACAAAGCAGTTTGATATGGCGGGTGATGAATTTATAATGTACATACCGCCGCAAGAACCCCTGGCAAAAGAAATTGAATTAATATTCACGGTGCCTGAACCTGTGGCTTCGCCATCCTGCATAGTAAAGCCATCTAATTCTGCCGTACCTACTGCACCTGCGCTGACAACTATATGATAGCAATTATCTGACCTGTCGTTTGCTACCCCAATATCACCACTTAAAATTGTTGGGTGCTGGGCCCAATTGCGTTGTGTTACTGTGGTTTCTCCACCTGCAAAGCCACCGTGTAGTTTTACATTATTTACCAATACAAAGGTTTTATCTTTTGCATCAATTGGTGTGCAAGTAAAGCCAATATCGTATAATGGATAGTAAGTGCCTTCGGTAACCCATATTTGGGTAATGGCAGTATTGGTTCTAGCTGCAAGCATGGCTTCAGACAATTCAGGAACCGCATTTGCCCAACTACTACCATCACCCGATTTACTTTTATCAACAAATACAACACCGGAACCATTTGGTACCGCACTCACAGTACTATTGTTTTCATAAGCACCCTTGTCCACGGTGGTGTTTAATATACGGACATTACCGGCAACATCAGTTGCAAATCCTGCTATATAACTATTATCTCCGGTATTTAAAGCCGGGCTGCACTTGTTTACGCTATAATTGCCCAGGCTGGTGGGTGCCAGTGCAGCATCTTGCGGATTTATAAACTGCGGGGAAAAGCCTGTAGTATTGAAGGCAATATTGGTAAAACCGGCAGTATTTTCTATAATAGAACGCCTCACCTCGGGAGTAGCACCTGTAGCTGTAAAAAAATTACTAACAACGCTGCCGTTCCGGTTGCCGTAAACAATACAATTATTAATTAAAGCTACTGCAGGCGAAGCTCCAAAATAAAGCCCACCAGCATTTGATAGAGCATTGTTACCGGCAAATGTGCAGTTGGTAATAGAAGGAACTGCGGCACTACTGAATAAACCTGCACCATTGGATGCCATGTTGCCAGAAACCAGGCAATTGGTAAGCGAAATGCCACTAGCACTACTCATGAAAATACCACCCCCAGCACCAGCTTTGTTGCCTGAAAAAATACAGGCCTTAAGATTGATAATTGAAGAAGAAGCATAAAGGCCGCCACCATTTGCTGATGCTATGTTGGAAATAAAAATACAATTTGCAATAACGGGAGAAGAGTTTTGGACTATTAAACCGGCACCGCTGTTAGTTGTAATGGTTTGTGAATTAATTGGATAGTTAAAACCAAAATCTGCGTAGCCGCCGGTAACTGTAAATCCGTTTAATTCTGCTGTACCTACTGATCCGGCGCTTATCACTACATTATAACAATTATCAGTTGCAATACGAGGGGTACCGATATCGCCACTTAAGATAGTGACATTGGCTACCCAGTTTCGCTGGCTCAGTAATGTTTCTGTTCCTGCAAATCCCCCATAAATTTTCACGCCAGTTTTTAAAACAAATGAATTAAACCTGTTGGCAGGATCATTGCAAGCACCTAAGCCACCCCGATTATACTGTGGTTTATACGTTCCTTTCGCTACCCATATCTGTGTGATGGCAGGATTGTTTTCTGCTGCTTTAAATGCATTTGACAGCTCAGCAGTTGCATTTGCCCAACTGTTTCCATTACCTGATTTAGTATGGTCAACGTATACTATGCCTCCTGCATCCGGAATGGCATACACAACACTATTAATGTTTTCGTAAGCGCCCCTGTCTACAATACTGTTGGAGATACGTGTATTGTTATCCCGGTCTGTAGTTATACCTGCGGGAACAAGTGTATTATCCCCGGCATCAATTGCCGGGCTGCAAAACTGAAGATGATAATCACCGTTTTCAGTTGGTGCTTCAGTTCCGGAAATCCTTGCAATGAATTTGGGGTCGGCTACAAAATTATTGGTGCCCGTATAACTTTCCTGCAAACAACTGTTTGAAACTGTTGCTGCACCCTGGATGACACCTGCAGGAGCATAGTTTCCGAAGATGACGCTATTATAAATAATTACTGCAGCATCTGCCTGGATGCTACCGTATGGTCCCTCAGTCTTATTACCAGCGATTGTACAATTGCTCATCACTGGATTAATACCGGCTCCTCCTTCCGCAAAATGAATAGCGCCACCGGCAACAGCAGCGCTATTACCGTATAGAACACAACTGATAAATTTAGATGAGGATGCATGGTTGCAAATTGCTCCTCCATTATTAGAGGTCTGATTGCCTGAAAAACTACAATTAGTAATAGTGGGGGCAGCATGATTATCTATATACACCGCAGCTCCATTGACTGCCCTATTGCCGGAAAAAAAACAGTTGAGAATTGTTATACCTGCTCCATAAATAGCTATTCCGGCTGCTGTTTCTGCGTTGATTGTTTCACCAAAAATACTAACAGGGATCCCACCTGTTGCATTGCCTTCCCGTACATGAAAGCCATCGAGTGCACAGTTTGAAATGCCTGCACAAATTACTACATGAAAGCAATTGTCAGTATTATTACCTGCAATACCAATATCACCACTCAAAATGGTAATGTTAGTTACCCAGTTTCTTTGGCTTAAAAAATTTTCCACCCCAGTAAACCCGCCATAAATTTTCACAGCATTTTTCAATACGAAAGCATTATTCCTGTTATTAGCAGTAATTACCAAAAGTGCATCTGCCCTGCGGTTGGGCCTATACGTTCCTGTCGCCACCCAAATTTCATCGCCTGCTATACAGGCGTTTATCACCGCCTGCAAATCGTTGCTGGCAGTTGCCCAGCTTGTGTAAGGGGCTGTACCTGCACCCCCAATTTTTACATAGCGAATTATTCCAAAGCAACTGCTGTTATTGCAAAAAAGCAGTATGAAAAATACAGTAAAAATTTTTACAGTTATCAATTTTAATAAGGGTAAATTTTTATTCATCACTAAAAGTATTTTATGTTGAGAATGCAGTAAATGCATTATACCTGCTGGCTTTTGGGAGGATATTGGAGCAATTCTTATTTTTAAAAAGCAGTTAACTTAATTGTAAAGTTCTTGCAACGGGAAGGAAGAGACAATACCTCATTGGGTGATTTATTTCAATATAGAAAAAGTCATGATAAACTCAATCTTGTTTTGGTGGGCCACGATTTTAAACTATTTTTTTTTTAAAGAAAAGCCATATAATAAGTAAGTAGGTCTTTTGTAATTAATAAAAAAACAACTCGTAGTGAAACGTTAAATAACTGGCTGTCTCATTATAAAACTACCTTTATTGTTTTATTATTTTTATCGTTGTAAGGTTGCCTGCGCTTAAAACTTTTACCCAGTAAACTCCTCTAGCAAGCATGCTGGCTGAAATGAGTTGCCCTGGTTGCGTTGTTTTAAATGTGTTATAAACCCTGCCTAGCTCATCAATAATTTGAATATTATCATTTATATTAACTCCATTTATCAGAAAATAATCACCAACAAGCACAGGATAAATAGATACCTGATTTGTTTTATTAAAGTTTACTGTTACTATAGACGAATAGGTATGTTGCTGGTCTATATCCACCATATTTAATTTGTAATAATTGATTCCTGCATTAGGGAATGAGTCGATAAATAAATAATTATTATTTCCAGAACTATTCCTTGCAAGCACTTTACTAATCCTTGTAAAATTGTTTCCATTGGTGCTACGCTCCACATTAAAGTATGCGGTGTTAATTTCGTTGGTAGTTCTCCATTGCAGTTTAGACTGATTTTGATTTGGCAGTTTTGCTGCATACAAACTCAACAATTGCAAGGGTAGAGGAATAACAGGTGTTGTAAACGCATCTGGATAAAAACCAGCAGAATCTGGAGGTAATTCAAAATTATTTGCTCTGTCTAGAGCAATTGAATAAAATTTATACCGCTTATTGTACTGCCCCTGGAAAGTATCGGAAATTTGAGTGGTATACCGTTTCCAGTTTTTAAATGCACTGTCGTTTACTGAATAATAAACACTATAGCTGGCAATGCCTGCATGGGCATCCGCACCACCCCACCTTACCAGAAAGTTTTTATTGCTGCTAATTACTGGCAAAGGACTTACCTGGCTTTGTGGCCTTGTGGTATCAAAAATATGTTCCCACACTGGCGTAATAATCGGCGCATTATTATCAAAGACTATACTGGCTTTGTTTTGTACGGCATCACCTGACGTTACGCCCTGTTTTGGATGAATACTAAACGAAACAAAACCTACCCCATCTTTTCCATTTACATTGGGGGGTAAAAAGCCTTCTGCTGGATTGATCGTTAATTGCAGGCTTGATGTATCTACTGTAAAAAATTTCCAGGAGGCTACACCGGATGCTGTATCTAACCTGAAATCAATCCGTAATTTATTGGGGCGTAATGGACGCAAATCCTTCAAAATAGAATAGTTTGTTATGTTCGGCTCCAGCAGTTTAATACTATCGCCCCAGCCAAATGAGCCAAGCTGTAGTGTGGCAATATCAAGTTTCGTTTTATCAATGGTATCCCTTATTTCTACAAATGCCGCACTGGCAATTGTGGTACTCAGGTTTTCAAACATAATAGTGTACGTATTATTTTGAATGCTGTTAATATATTTGTTTTTTGAATTATCTCCCGGCCCGTTTTTTACATTGGGGTCTGCCGAATTACCCTCGCATAATTTTATACAGGTAACTGCGGCAGAGTTTAATTTACATATCAGGTTTTCTGCTGGGCCTAATTTTAAAACA
Source organism: Chitinophagales bacterium (assembly GCA_038234405.1). GTDB lineage: Bacteria > Bacteroidota > Bacteroidia > Chitinophagales > Chitinophagaceae > Ferruginibacter. Next base: position 3,358 of record JBBQTZ010000128.1, on the reverse strand, counting down.
TCACCTACTGTCGGCAAACCTGCATCCTCCAGAAAATCATCATATTCTGTCAAATCACTAAATATGCCACAAATTTTAATCCATGGCATACACATATCAAGTAATTCCGGCACCGCCAAAAGTGCATCGCATGGGCCTGCCTCAAGAACGCTGTTTATCACTGGATTTTTTCCTTTCGTTTTTGCAGTTTTATTTTTGCTAAATAAATTATTGGGAAATACGAACGTCTCGGTTGTATCCATACAAGGTCTGCCAAGTGAGTCTAAATTTTCCCAGAATATCCAGTTGTATGTTACATCGTTTATTATTTTATTAAAAGAGGCAGAGCTTATATTGACAGGCAATCCACTTGCGTTGCATTGAGCAATTTGCGCAAGCAATGCTGAAAAAACAGCTTTAATGGGAATTGATTTCTGCGATTTCTCAATATCCTGACTGATGGCTTTTATCGTTTTTGTCAGCGTATCATACGCTGTATTAAAACAGGTATTCCAGCCTGCATTATTTAGGGTTACGGCGAGATTATTACGAACAGCTTTTCGTAAAAATGAATTCATGCAATCAACCATATTATTTTGTGTATTGCCAGTAACCAATTGTGAATTATAAAGCGGCGATAGTACACTTGATGATGCCTCATAAGTAAGATTTCCAGGATTACCAATAAAAAGCACACGGCTTTGCACATTGGTATTTGCAGGTATTCTTATTTTATAAGTTGCATACAACTGCCTGTTTTTGGCTGTGTCAATATTGAAGGACTGCATGGCATCTGCCGAAATATTCTGACTTGTTAAGTATTGATAGGTGTTTTTAAAAATGCCTTCGTTTACTATATTAAGTTGTTCATCCTGTGGATACATTTGAGGACAGGCAATGCCTGCCTTATAACCCGCCAGCACCATGGCTGGTACCATTATGGCATCTTCGGTTCCTTCGTTTTGTAGCACAAACGACCTGTATTGCAGGCCAGGCCTTGTCATTTGCGGGCCTAAAGCACCGGATATAAATACCCTTGCTTTTTTAAATGGAATGATGTTATATGCGTTTTGCAGTGTATCAAAAGCAGTTGCTGTTAAGTTGATTACGGCATGGTATTGCCCTGTATCGGCACCGGCAAAATTAAAATAGCCAACTATTCTGTTGCTGGAGAGGAATTGTTTATGAACAGGTATGTAAACCTTATTGCCCTTTACAATTTTTATAGGTGTGCTGCTATTTAAACCAAACCCGTCAAAAGTAATAGTTGCAATTCCTGTATCGCTGCCATACTTACCTGATATATGTTGTAAGCCATTGATGCTTACTAACCGTATCAAGGTGTCTTTTCCGCATGCATTGGTTGAAATTAATTTTACCTGGTAATTGCCAATTCCGGCATAAGTTTTAACAGGATTTAAAACAGTATCATTTGTGTTATCGCCAAATAACCATTTTGTGCTGTCCGCACCAGTTGAGCTGTTTGTGAAAAATACTTTGTTATCCTGAATATGAAAATTCATTATCGATTTTGGCCCATTAGTTGTACAAACCTTGAAAGTCCGGTTTTCCATTAAACTCCATTTTTGATCGCTGTTTTTTACCCGTATAACCAGTTGGTGGTTACCGATAGGCAGATTTTCAATGGGCAATAAAATGGTACCTTTAAAATCAGCAAGGGGCGTAGCGAAATTTAATGGTGTAGCATTACCTGGCCCGGGGTCATTATCAAAAAAATATTCAATACCTGTAATGTCGGAAAGGTTATCAGGAATGGGGTAAATATAAAAACTTCTTGATTCGGTTAGTCCCCAATATCCAGCATTATTTTGTACCCTCAATCCCATTAAATGGGTGCCGGCACTAAGCGCATTGGTAGCCACTACAGGTGTTAATCGTATTGTGTCCCTATTGCCAGACAAAGTAATTTGTGTGCCATTCCCCAAACCAGGATCGGCATCAAAAAAATATTCGGCTTTATTAAATCCCTGCCCTGTTGCCGACAACCATGCCAACATTGAAAGCAATATTGCTAGTAGTTTCATTTTCTTTATTTAAGGTTCATTAACTAGAAAGAGTGTAACCAGCTTAATTATTTTTTCTCGCTTCAATGTCAACAGTGATGCTGCCACCTGTTTGAATGACGGGATTATAGATATTCATTTTAAATAAATAAGGCAGGCGGCTAAACCGACTGTTTTTCCAGTTATAAAAGCCAATTGAATCAAATAATAAGCCCATGTCTTTTCCATCGCTGCCAGTATTTTTAGCTGGCCCGTTATTAATGGTAAAGTCTAGCAATAATCCCAATGTGCCTGCTTCAATAAGGGTTTGGTTTGTTATTTGTGGATTTTGACTAGCAATGTTTCCCTTTACATCTACGTTTCCATTCATTGCCCATGGCGTATTTTGGGTACACAGGTAGGTAATGTTATTGTTGAAGGTACTGTTACTGTTTCCTGTTCCGGCATCTCTTCTTACAAATATGTTATTTGATAAAACCAGGTTATTACAGCTAGGGAAACAAACGGTTGGGATATTGGTTGGTCCGTAAAAAAGATTATGATTAATAAGCACGTTGGTTCCATTTTGGAAACCAAGTATTGCCCCCTTGTAAAAAACATTATTTTGTATTATCGTATTGTTGACAGGGTAAAAGGCAGTGATTGCATTGCTGATATTCGAAAAATAATTACCTTCAATAACAAAACCTTGATGCCCGACATCAGTGAACGTTCTGCTTAAATCAATAAATCCTTGCATAAAGTAATTTCGTAAAATATATATGCTGTCGGCTCCTAGCACACTTATACCGCCTGTAAAAACCAACCCTTCAAATTTGCAGCCGCTCGATTTATCACCTACAACAGTACCGAAGCTTAAAACAGCTGAATAAGGAAAGGTTTTATCAGGTAGGTAACCTGGCCCTATTATGGTTAATTTTTTATCGGTAATTGACCATGCTGCATAACTAATAGGGCTACCATGTACATAAATTGTATCGCCACTCTGGCTGGCATTAATAGCGGTTGCCATTGTGCTAAACTGGGCAAGGTTTGCCGGGTTATTACTTAATGTTCTTATGGTTGATTGTGCAGATAACGTAAGTATTACTAATGCTGCTGCCAAAAAATACTTTTGCATAAAACTTTATTTTATGATAAAACTATTTCCTTCAATCTACCAAAGCAATACCCCATTGGGGTATCTTACAATTTTCTGAAAGCCTTTAACTGTGCAGCTTCGATTTCCCTGGTAATAATGAATATTGCATGCACCACGAGTACAAAAATGCTGGTTTAAATTAAATGGCTAAATGTGATAAAACAATTAATTTGAGATGCCAGAAATATTTCGCTTTTTCGGAATTCGCTTTTTC
>JBBQTZ010000127.1:0-12753 GCA_038234405.1 Chitinophagales bacterium | reverse complement strand
CTGCGATGCCATCCAATGGCGGCTATGATTATTTTACAAAAAATATGTATGCCAATGAGCATGACGGTGCGATGCCTCCGGTAGATTACAAAGATACGGCCTGGGTGCAGTGGCGTGCCAACAAACTCAGTGCTTACATCAGGCAATTGTATTGGTCTGTTAAGGCATTAAAACCCGGCTGCGTGGTTTCGTGGGCTCCCAGCATTTATCCCTGGAGCAAGGAACAATATTTACAGGATTGGCCTGCATGGCTCAATGGTGGATATGCAGATTATATTTTACCGCAACTCTATCGCTATGATTTGAAGGCCTACAAAAAAATAGTGGATGAATTGAATACGCAGGTAACCAAAGCGCAAAAGAGTAGGGTAGTGCCGGGTATTTTAACTTCTTTGGGAGATGGGTATTTAGTTAAAAGAGAACTGCTGCAGCAAATGATTGACTACAACCGAAAAAATGGATACAGCGGCGAATGCACTTTTTATTATGAAACACTAAGGCGGTTAGGTAAATACTATTAAACCAGGCTTTTGCAGTTAAAACTTTGCCTTGTTGAAGATCTTTATCTTTTTTAGTTTAATTGCAAGGCAGGCAGGCGGTAACTCTGTGCATCGTACACAAATAATTCATCAATTTCTATAGTCCAGTATTTTTTTAAAGGAGATTTTTTTAGCATGGCCTGTACCTCAATTTTGCTGATGGCGTTAACAATCATCCAACAGCGAAGTGTTTCCATGCTAACGGCGTAATATTCAATGGTTCCTTTATCTATCAGGTTGTTGATATATACCCGGTGGGCGGGTACCAGACTCATAAAATTATCATCCATTTCAAAATGAATGGTTACCTGGTATTTGCTGTATGGATTGTTAGTTAAATTGTCCATGGTACAATATTTTTAACCCACTCTTTTTTTGAGGGTGCCGTTACTTTAATATAATTATCTGTAAAGCCTTCTATAATACCATTTGCCTGGGGGTTTTCAAATAAAACACTCCTTGTTTGTCCCACGTGTTGCTGGGTAAAGTATTGCATTTTTTGATAGCTTACATTACGCAGTATTTTATTTCGTGCCTGTCTTTTGTGTATGGGTACCACTTGTTGCATAGTGGCAGCTAGTGTGTTATCCCTTTCTGAGTAGGTGAAAACGTGCAGGTATGAAATTTCTAATGAGTGGAGAAAATCAAAGGTTTCTTTAAAATCTTCCTCTGTTTCACCAGGAAAACCCACTATTACATCCGCACCAATGCAACAATGCGGCATCAGGGATTTTATAAGGCTTACCCTTTCTGCGTACAACTCCTTTTTGTATCTCCTGCGCATGAGTCCTAAAATTTTGTTGCTGCCGCTTTGCAATGGAATATGAAAGTGGGGCATAAATTTTTTACTCTTGCTTACAAACTCAATAACCTCGTTAGAGAGTAGATTAGGTTCAATGGAAGATATTCTAAAACGGTCTATTCCATCTGTAGTATCTAATGTTGTAATTAAATCTAAAAAGGTTTCATCTTTTAGTTTTCCACCGGCAAGGCCCTTGCCAAAATCGCCGAGGTTAATACCTGTTAGTACAATTTCTTTAGCACCTTTTGTGGCAATATCATTTACAAGATTAAATACATTGTTTATACTATCGCTGCGGCTTTTGCCTCTTGCTAATGGTATGGTGCAAAAGGCGCAATTATAATTGCAGCCATCCTGTACTTTTAAAAATACCCTTGTGCGGTCGTTAATAGAGTGAGCAGCAGTAAAAATGTTTACATCTTCAATATCGCAACTGCAAATTTTAGCACTGTCGCCTTTGGTAATTTCTTTAAGGTGCAGGGCAATATTAAATTTTTCTGCTGCACCCAAAACCAGGTCCACACCGGGTATTGCTGCAATTTCTGCCGGTTTTAACTGGGCATAGCAACCTGTAATTACTACCATGGCTTCTGGCGCTTTACGTTGTATGCGCCTTACCAACTGCCTGCATTCTTTATCTGCATTTTCGGTAACAGAACAGGTATTAATAACATAAACATCTGCTACTTCATCAAAACTCTTTTTCTCAAAACCATCATTCTCCAGTAACCTGCTAATGGTAGAGGTTTCGGAGAAGTTAAGTTTGCATCCCAATGTATGTAGTGCTACTGATTTTTTCATCTTTGGTAAAGATAGGCAGGTTTTGTATTAGCGTAAAACAGCGGCAAAGGGAAGAAGGTTTTTTGTTTTACCAAAATAGTGGTGGAGTTGAGATTTACTGGCATACTTAATTATAGTTAAACCATTTTAACATCTTTTTGTAAAGTAACCTACCGCTGTTTATCCTATTTTTACCGCCTATGCTAGTAAAAAAATACCTTCCATTTATTATATTGATTGCAGCGGCATTGTTGCTTTTTTTTATAAAACAAAAGCAACGTGGGCATAGGCCGTATGTTGATGTTAATGCAATAACGGTGCCTGCTGTAACTCCTGCCACAGATACTTCAATGGCAGTATTACCAATTAATCGCAATGCTGCCAGTATAATTTACAGCAGGCATGCCCGGTGTAGAATGGCTTGCAGGTTTATTGACGAATCTGAAGTAAAAGAAATTTTAGCTACTGGCAAATTGAATGTGAGTAAAATACAAAAGGATAATCGTGGTACTACCTACCCGCTAGAAGGGGTTACCCACGACAAACAAAATGTAAGAATAGTATTTGCACCCACAACAAGTGGCACCCTGGAAGTGGTTACCTGCATAGATCTTGATACAGATTGGCCATGCGATTGCCATTGATGTAGTCTATAATACTCATGTTGCATTTTTTGGTACAGCAAGTTGTTTTTTTATATAGGATACCAAAAAAGATTATTTGGGAAAAGTTGACAGTAGATAATAAGCACAAAGGATGCCGGATAGCAGCGAAAAGCCCTTTACGAAGCAAAGCGTGGTAAAGGCTTTTAGCGCCAGCCCGGCTTAGCCATTAGGACGGGAGTAGCAGGTACAACGGCCAATAATAGTACAACTGCCTTACAAAAAAGTCTCTTGGAACGGACTCTGCTTTACGGGAGTAGCAGGTACAACGGCCAATAATAGTACTACTGCCGATAGCTATGCAACTCAAAAATATCTATTTACTCAATCACTTACTTTTGTTTGTAAATTTGGAACTTACTTTAAACTCGATAGATAATTAAAAATAGAAATAAACCCCCTTGTGTTGTATGCATATAAAATCACTACTTGCTAAACCATTTGCTAATTATATTTTTAAGCAAGTGAAAAAAGGGATGGAAACTGCCGTGCATGATCAGCAGCATATTTTTACCAACTTAATAAAAAGCGCTTCAAAAACTGTTTTTGGAAAAGAGCATGGTTTTGAAGCTATTAAAACCCACCAGGACTTTGTAAAGCAGGTGCCCATAAGAGATTATGAAGCCTTTAAGCCCTATATAGAACAAATAAAACAGGGTAAACACAATATTTTGTGGAAAGGGCTGCCCATTTATTTTGCTAAAACAAGCGGTACTACAAGCGGCGTAAAATACATTCCTATCTCTAAAGATTCTATACCCAACCATATCAATACGGCCCGTAACGCCCTGCTTTGCTACATGGCAGAAACAGGTAATACACAATTTGCAGATGGAAAATTAATTTTTTTAAGTGGCTCGCCTGTGTTGGAAAGAATTGGTGGCGTACCTACCGGTAGATTGAGTGGTATAGTTAACCATCACGTTCCCCGGTATTTACGATCTAATCAACTGCCGGGTTACGAAACCAATTGCATAGAGGAATGGGAAGAAAAATTAGATAAAATTGTGGCAGAAACCATTCAACAAGATATGACACTGATTAGTGGTATTCCGCCCTGGATGCAAATGTACTTTGATAGGTTGCGGGAAAAAAGCGGTAAAAAAATTGGCGACTTATTTCCAAATTTTAGTGTAATGGTACAAGGCGGTGTAAACTTTGAACCTTATAAAGCCAGGTTATATGAAAGTATTGGCCGTAAGGTAGATTGTATAGAAATGTTTCCGGCAAGTGAGGGTTTTTTTGCTTTTCAAGATTCGCAACATGCAGAGGGTTTACTATTAAATACAGATAGCGGCATCTATTTTGAATTTGTGCCAGCGGCAGAAATTTTTACTGAAAAACCAACAAGACTAACCCTCAAAGATGTAAAAGTAGGGGAGAATTATGCCCTTGTTATCAGCAACAATGCCGGCCTTTGGGCTTATGATATTGGCGATACAGTAAAGTTTGTATCTACCAATCCCTACAGAATTATTGTAAGTGGCCGCACAAAACATTACATTTCAGCCTTTGGTGAGCATGTAATTGCAGAAGAAGTAGAAGGAGCTTTGCTAAAAGTTGCCAATGAAGAAAATATAAAAATTACCGAATTTACTGTGGCGCCACAAATAGCTCAGCAAGATGGAAAAAGCTACCATGAGTGGCTGATTGAATTTGAAAATATGCCGGCAGACATGGCTGATTTTGCCAATAAAGTTGATGGTAACCTCCGCAATAAAAATGTATATTACGATGATTTAATTGCCGGTAATATTTTGCAACGATTGCAGATAGCTGTTGTTAAAAAAAATGGGTTTATAGATTATATGAAAAGCATCGGTAAACTAGGTGGGCAAAATAAGGTACCAAGATTGAGCAACGATAGAAAACTTGCAGATGAATTAAAGAAATGGGTACAGTAAAACTTTTTTAAAAAATGATGAGCCCGGGTGTAATGCTTTGTGGTGTTTCATTGGCGAATATGCTGCTGTAATTAAATTATCAGGATAAAAGATTTAATAATAACTCTTGTACAAAATATCTTTATTGAGCTGTTTATTACCTGATAGATTGAACATTACATGCAGTTAAAATGTCACCTGGAGAAATTTATTAGTGCTGTTTCATAGGCGTTTATGATTTTGTTATTAAATTATTAGGATAAAAAGATTTAATAATTACTCCTGTACAAAATATCTTTATTGAGCTGTTTATTACAATGAAGATTTAATACTGCTCTGGCAGTTAAAATGCCACCTGGAGAAACCTACACATTTGTGCATCAGACTTATTTAACAAACCAATTAAATAATACTGAAATTTTTTGTGCTATTGTTTACAAAAAAATATACTTTTGCAATAAATCTATTCACAAAAAGTGAAAATTAATACCACACATACAAACAATCAATTCAGCATGGTGTCTTCAATGCCTGTAATTATTGTGCCCTCTATTAATCCTGTACGCCACCCCCGATACTGATAGGCCGAGCATTTAAATTGCCCCTGTCAGTGAAAAATCCTCCGAACCAGATTTTAACAATTTTCCCATCATTACAGTTTAATTATTTAGCTAGTGGAAACACAAAATAATATCATTATAAAAGTTGCTGATAGCAACGACATTTTATATGCAGTAATCATTACCAATGAAATGGAAAATTCTGCAAAAGTAAGAGGCACAGGTATAGCCAAACGTAGCCCAGCGTATATTGAAAAAAAGATACTTGAAGGTAAGGCCGTTATTGCTGTTACGGAAGAAGGTACCTGGGTTGGTTTCTGTTATATAGAAGCCTGGGGCCACGATCAGTTTGTAGCCAACAGTGGTTTAATTGTATCGCCTGCATTTAGAAAAAGTGGAGTGGCCAAGCAAATAAAGAAAAGAATATTTGCCCTCAGCCGGGAAAAATATCCCGATTCAAAAATATTTGGCCTCACAACGGGGTTAGCAGTAATGAAAATTAACTCTGAGCTTGGTTATGAGCCGGTTACTTACTCCGAACTTACAGATGACGAAGATTTTTGGGCAGGTTGCAAAAGCTGTGTTAACTACGATATACTGATGAGTAAAGAACGCAAAAATTGTATGTGTACTGCCATGTTGTACGAACCTAAGGCAGATATAAAGCAAGAAGAAATTACGGATGATTTTAAACAGCATTCTAATTTGTATGAACGCTTTACAAGGCTAAAGCAATTTAAGTTGCTGCAGCAATTGTTTACCAAAAAGGAGAAATCTTCAACAGAATCACAAGGCAAATCTTTGCTAAGCTATTTTTTAAATTTATAGTAAAATTTATTTTTTAAATGACACCTATTTTTTTTGCAGAACCTGCCGCTGTTACAACTAATTTACCTAAAGGGGCCTCTGTAGTACTTGGTTTTAGTGGCGGCTTAGATACTTCTTTTTGTGTAAAATATTTTACTGAAGAAAAGGGTTACAACGTACATTCTGTAATAGTAAACACCGGTGGTTTTTCGCAAGAAGAGCTAGTAAACTTAGAAGCACATGCCTATAAGTTGGGTGTAAAAACGCACACTACAATAGATGCAGTAAAGAGTTATTACGATAGAATTATTAAGTTCCTAATATTTGGAAATGTGCTCAAAAATAATACGTATCCATTAAGCGTAAGTGCCGAAAGATTAAGCCAGGCATTATTTATAGCCGGGCACGCCCAAAAAATAAATGCTGATGCAGTAGCTCATGGAAGCACCGGCGCCGGTAACGATCAGGTGAGGTTTGATATGGTATTTAATATTTTAATACCAGGCATGCCGGTAATTACCCCCATCAGAGATTTTAAATTAAGCAGGGAAGTAGAAATTAATTACCTGAAAGAAAAAGGGGTTGAAATGAATTTTGAAAAATCTTTGTACTCAGTAAACAAGGGTTTATGGGGTACAAGTGTAGGTGGTAAAGAAACCCTCAACAGCAATGGTATGTTGCCGGAAGAGGCATGGCCAACACAACTTACAGCAACAGGTACTAAAAATATTGAATTAACATTCGAAAAAGGGGAGCTGTTTGGTGTAGATGGAGTTCAATTTGCCCATCCGGTTGAAGCCATTCAATACCTCCAAACCATAGCTGCACCTTTTGCAATTGGCCGTGATATTCATGTAGGGGATACCATCATTGGCATTAAAGGCAGGGTTGGCTTTGAAGCTGCTGCCCCTATGATTATTTTAAAAGCTCATCATGCACTTGAAAAACATGTGCTAACCAAGTGGCAACTAAATTGGAAAGATCAGTTAGCCTTATTTTATGGCAACTGGCTGCACGAAGGCCAAATATTAGACCCGGTAATGAGAGATGTAGAAGCTTTTTTTATTAACGCTCAGCAGCAGGTTACTGGTAAAGTATTTGTACAATTGTTTCCTTATCGTTTTCAGGTGGCAGGTATTGAATCTGCTTTTGATTTAATGAGTAGCAAATTTGGTAAATATGGCGAAATGAATACTGGCTGGACGGGTGATGATGTAAGAGGTTTTACAAAAATTTTTGGCAATCAAACCGCAATTTATCACCAGGTAAAAGATGCTGCAGATGGAAAATAAAATTAGGGTTGGCATTATTGGTGGTGCCGGCTATACAGGTGGCGAATTAATCAGAATTTTAATTAATCATCCAAACGTAGAAATTACTTTTGTTAACAGTAAAAGCAGTGCGGGTAAGGCGGTACAAACTGTTCATCATGATTTGCTGGGTGAAACTGAGTTAGCATTTTCAGAGGAATTGAGCAATGATATTGATGTGTTGTTCTTATGTGTTGGCCATGGTGATGCAAAGAAATTTTTATCAGAAAATGAAGTTGCGGAACAGGTTAAAATTATTGATCTATCACAAGATTTTCGTTTAAATGCAAATGCTACATTTGGTAACCGCCAATTCGTATATGGGTTGGTTGAGTATAACAGAAAAAATATTATAGAAGCTAAAAATATTGCTAATCCTGGCTGCTTTGCTACAGCTATACAGCTTGGGTTATTGCCGTTAACTAATTCAATTGGTTTGTACCGTTATGAGTGTTTTACCTCGGGTATTACTGGCAGTACTGGTGCAGGGCAGTCTTTAACTCCAACAAGTCATTTTAGCTGGCGAGCCAATAATATTCAAGCCTACAAAGTTCTTGATCATCAACATATATTTGAAATTCACGAAACTTTAAACAGCAATGCTCCATGGGGAACAGCCAATATTAAATTTGTACCATACAGAGGCGATTTTACAAGAGGAATTTATATAACCACTGCCATACATAATGGTGGCGAATTTGATAATGCAATTAACCTTTATAAAGACTTTTATAAAGATTGTCCATTTGTTACAATTAGTGATACTCCTATCGATTTAAAGCAGGTTGTTAACACCAACAAATGCCTTATTTATATGGAGTTTACAGAAAATGATTTAATCATTCATTCCGTTATCGACAATTTATTAAAAGGCGCAAGCGGACAAGCTGTTCAAAATATGAATCTATTATTTGGGTTTAATGAAACAACTGGTTTAAAATTGAAAGCAAATTATTTTTAACTGAAAATTTAGGTATAAAATTTAGCTGGTTCAGGTTAGTTGTAATTCAAGGCTTCATAAATTATTTTTTAACAAAAAAAAATACTACCCATTCTGGGGATAGGTGTATGAAACTTTTCGACGTATATCCACTCAACGACTTGACTATTGTAAAGGCAGCAGGCTCTTATGTTTGGGACGATGCTGGTCAGCAATATTTAGATATGTATGGCGGCCATGCAGTAATTTCCATCGGCCATACACATCCGCAGTATGTAAAGCGCTTAGAAGATCAATTGCATAAAGTGGGATTTTATTCTAACTCTATTAAAATTCCATTGCAGGTAGAATTGGCACAAAAGTTAGGGAAGATTTCTGGTAAGGAATCTTTTCAATTATTTCTTTGCAGCTCAGGTGCAGAGGCCAACGAAAATGCTTTGAAATTGGCATCTTTTTACAATGGTCGTAAAAAAATAATTGCTTTTAAAAAGTCGTTTCACGGCAGAACATCATTGGCCGTAGCAGCTACCGATAATCCAAATATTATAGCACCTGTTAACCAAACAGACAATGTTATTTTTCTTCCTTTTAATGATGAAGCAGCATTGGAGCAAGCATTTAAACACAATGAAATTTCCTCCGTTATCATAGAAGGTATTCAGGGTGTGGGTGGAATTAATGTAGCTTCCAATGAGTTTTTACAAAAAATAAGAAGTCTTTGTGATGAATACAATGCTGTTTACATTGCAGATAGTGTACAATGCGGTTATGGCAGAAGCGGAAAATTTTATGCCCATGATTACAGTGGGGTAGATGCGGATATTTATACCATGGCAAAGGGCATGGGCAATGGCTTTCCGGTTGCAGGCATATCTATCGCTCCAAAAATTCAGCCTAAATATTTTATGTTGGGAACCACTTTTGGCGGTAATCATTTAGCTTGCGCTGCTGCTTTAGCAGTATTAGAAGTAATAGAACAAGATGATTTAATAGAAAATGCTAAGACAATAGGTGATTATTTGATGAATGAACTAAAGCAATTACCACAAATAATAGAAGTACGTGGTAGTGGTTTAATGATTGGTATTGAATTGCCCGAATCTTTAAAAGAAGTAAAAAAGAATTTGTTATTTAAGCACAAAATATTTACCGGAGAGGCTAAGCCAAATGTAATAAGACTATTGCCTGCCTTGAATATTGGTAAGGTAGAAGCAGACATTTTTTTAAATGCACTTCAAAAAGAATTGTCTTAATTCTTTGTATGTAATTATAAGTATTGGCTAAATTTTACAATGAATAAAAAATTTAAAATTATCAATATTGAAAAATTTTATTTCGGTACATGATGTAGTTGATTCGTCTCAAAATAATGTAAGAGAGGCAGTTAATGCATTAGTAGAAAAAGCATTGGCGCATAAAGCCAATCCATTTGCTGATAGAAAATCAGGAGCTGATAAGCGAATTGGTTTATTGTTTTTAAATCCATCTCTGCGTACAAGGTTAAGTACACAAATTGCTGCAAAAAATCTGGGAATGGAAGCCATAGTTTTTAACGTAGATAAAGAAGGCTGGGCATTGGAGTTTGAAGAAGGTGCCATTATGAGTGGTAACACAGTGGAGCATGTAAAAGATGCAGCCCCAATTTTGGGAAATTACTTCGATATCCTTTGCATACGCACCTTTCCATCGCTCAAAAACAGGGAGGACGATTATAGCGAATTAGTAATGAAATCTTTTGTACAATTTGCCGGTGTCCCCATTGTAAGTTTAGAAAGTTCCACCTTACACCCATTACAATCTTTAACAGATATTGTTACCATCAAAGAAGATGCTGCCCTGCATAATAAAAATAAAAAACTAAAGATTGTACTTACCTGGGCACCGCATGTAAAGGCGCTTCCACAATGTGTTGCCAATAGTTTTGCAGAATGGATCAATGCCTGGGGAGAGGCAGATTTTGTAATCACCCATCCGGAGGATTATGAACTCTCAACAGCTTTTACAAACGGTGCTATCATTACACATAACCAGGAAGAAGCATTAAAAGATGCTGATTATATTTATGTAAAAAACTGGAGTACTTATACTGATTATGGTAAAATTTACGACAATGATCCAAGCTGGATGCTTACCGGGAGAAAACTACAACTGACCAATAATGCTAAAGTAATGCACTGCTTGCCGGTACGTAGAAATATAGAGCTCAGCGACGAAATTTTGGATGGCGCAAATAGTTTGGTAACCACTCAGGCAGCTAACAGGGTTTGGGCAGCACAGGCGGTACTTTCTTCCATTTTAACCGGCATTTTATGAAAAAGCTTTTTGTTATAAAAATTGGCGGAAATGTTATAGACAATGATACTGCTTTGCAGAGTTTTTTATCAATTTTGGTCAATTGCTCAAATCAAATTTCTTTAGCAGATTCAAAGATAATTCTTATACATGGCGGTGGCAAAATAGCCACCAAAATTGGAGATCAATTAAGCATCGAATCTAAATATATTAATGGCCGGCGTATTACAGATGCTGCTACAATTGATTTGGTTACTATGGTGTATGGTGGCTTGGTAAACAAAAAAATTGTTGCAAAATTACAGGCATTGGGTTGCAATGCTATCGGCCTTACAGGTGCAGATGGCAACATTATACCAGCAGTTAAAAGGCCAGTTAAGGAAATTGATTATGGCTTTGTTGGTGATGTAAATTCCAGTAAAATAAATTCATCTTTACTTGATATTTTATTGAAGCAAGGTATTACCCCCATTATTGCCCCGCTAACCCACGATGGCAATGGTCAAATACTCAATACCAATGCTGATACTATTGCAGCTACCATTGCAATTGCTTTGGCAGGTTTATATGATGTTCGCCTCATTTATTGTTTTGAAAAAAAGGGCATTCTGGAGAATATAGCTAATGAAAATTCAGTCATTCATCTTATCACCAAAGAAAAATACCAACAATTATTGGCCGAAAAAAAACTATTTGATGGTATCTTACCTAAAATTGACAATGCATTTGCTGCAATTGATAATGGCGTAAAGGAAGTGCTCATTGGAGATGCTGCCGATTTAATACAAAATACTACCGAAAATACTATTGGAACTTTAATAAAATAAAGATGAATAAAGTAAATTATAATAATGCTGTTGACTTATTAAAGCAACTGATTGCAACACCATCTTTCTCTAAGGAAGAAAATGATACTGCTGAAATTATTAGTGATTTTTTTACAAAATACGGAGTTGTATTTGCAAGGGTTGGCAATAATATTTATGCAAAAAACAAGTATTACGATGCTGCCAAACCCTCCATACTACTTAACTCTCACCACGATACTGTTTTGCCCAACAAAGGCTATACGATGGATCCCTTTAAACCAGTTGTAAAAGAGGGTAAATTATATGGATTGGGTAGTAACGATGCCGGTGGTTGCCTTGTTTCCTTAATTGCTACTTTTCTTCATTTTTATGAGCGGCAAAATACCCGTCATAATGTAGTATTTGCAGCAAGTGCAGAAGAAGAAATAAGCGGTGTAAATGGTATTGAACTGGTGTTGCCTTATTTGGGGAATATTGATTTTGGTATTGTTGGTGAGCCTACAAAACTTGAAATGGCAGTAGCAGAGCGGGGGTTAATGGTGATTGATTGTATTGCCCATGGAAAAGCTGGTCATGCTGCCCGTAAAGAAGGTGAGAATGCGCTATACAAGGCTTTGGACGATATCAACTGGATTAGAGCATATAATTTTGAAAAAGTAAGCGAACTGTTGGGCGAAAGTCGCCTTACCGTTACCGTAATTGATACCGAAAATAAACAACACAACGTAGTACCTGCCCAATGTAAATTTGTGATTGATGCCAGGGTAAATGAACTATATGGGTTTGATGAAATTTTAGATGCTCTCAAGGCAAACTTAAAAAGCCAGTTTAAGCCACGTACTACCCGAATGAAATCTACGTCTATTGCACTCGATCATCCGCTGGTAAAAGCAGGTATTAATTTAGGCAAAGGATACTATGGTTCTCCCACTACATCTGATAAAGCGTTGATGCCCTTCCCTACTTTAAAAATGGGGCCCGGTGATAGTGCAAGAAGCCATACAGCCGATGAATTTATTTATTTAAGCGAAATTGAAGATGGTATTGAAACGTATATAAAAATGGTGGAACAGATTGTATAAGTGTTTTGATTACATCTATATCTTTTAAAACGTTTTTTAGTTTGATTAGGATGCATTTTAAATTGTTGCTCCCGATTTAATTAGTTGGGAACACTGACCGAAGCCGGGAATATTTTTTAGTTTGATTGGGGTGCATTTTAAATTGTTGCTCCTGATTTAATTAGGTGGGAACACTGACCGAAACCGGGAATATTTTGTAGTTTGATTAGGATGCATTTCAAATTGTTGCTCTTGATTTAATTAGGTGGGAACACTGACCGAAGCCGGGAATATTTTTTAGTTTGATT
>JBBQTZ010000126.1:0-12778 GCA_038234405.1 Chitinophagales bacterium | reverse complement strand
CCCCCTTTTTTTTTTTTGCGGCCGGTCCTTTGGGGGGTTACTACAAATTTGGGGGCCCTTTTTTTGGGGGGGTCCCCCCCCCCCCCGGGGCCCCGGGGGGGTGGTGCCCCCCCCCCACCACTTGTTACTGCGACAATTTGGGATGCACTTTATTCAGCCGGGCGGGCTTGTACATTCCATCTCAATTGTACTTTGCCAAATTATCAATAAAAGTAAAGGCAGGTTACCAATGTTTAAAAGCATTGCAAATATAATCCATTGCCCTTCCTCAATTAGAAATTGTTGTACATTCTATGCCAAAAACATACAATTACATCAATATATCAATCAAACATTTTATTATTTTACCCATTTGCTTTGTAGAGTAGGTTTAGCAGATTAAAGGCAAAATAAATTAAACACGGCTAGATCAATAATAAAAACAGGCCTGTATAGCGGTATGTATTTTTTTAGAGATAGCGCCGGCAAAGAAGTAGATTGCATATTGAAAAAAAATAATGAGCTATAGAAGTAAAAGCCGCAAAAAAGTTTAACTCACCAGATATGTCAGGGCTTAGGTATTGGAAAAAAACAACCAAACCTCCACTATTTTAATAGATGGTGGAAAACAGTCAGCAGAGCTGGAACCCTACAGCAGCGTACTTTCTTACCTTGATATTGGCGAAATTTAATTAAAAATACAAACAGCATGCATTACTCATTTTTGGCGTTGGGAGATAGTTATACCATTGGCGAACAGGTTTTACTTACACAAAATTTCCCCTATCAAACAGTACAGTTACTTAGAGAAAAAGGATACAAGTTTTATGCTCCGGAAATTATTGCCACTACAGGGCATACTACCGAGGAATTAAATAATAGCATCGAAACAACTGTACTGCTGCCGGCGTATGATGTAGTATGCTTATTGATAGGTGTAAATAACCAATACAAGGGAAGATCATCGGAAGATTTTGAACCAGTATTCGAAAAATTATTACAAAAAGCAATACAGCTTGCAACTAATAAAGCCAGTCAGGTATTTGTTTTGAGCATTCCCGACTGGGGCGTTACTCCCTTTGCTGCCGACAGAAATACACAGCAAATTGCCTTAGAAATTGATGCTTATAATTTAGTTTGTAAAAAGATGAGTTATAAGTATCGCACCCAGTTTATTAACATTACTACGGGCCAAAGAAAAGATGGCAATAAAGAAGAATTTTTAGCTGCCGATAAGTTACATCCGGCACAAAAGGAATATGCAAAATGGGCCGTACTGCTAAGCCAACTAATTATACAGCAAGTAGAATAATTTGTAAAGCAAAACAGCAAATGACATTTTGCCATAAATATTTATTAAAATTAAGATTTGGGTTAAAGGTTGTGCCACTCTCTACATTCAGTTAATAAATATCCTATATAACGATGCAAACCGTATATCTACACAATTTCGTTATTTTGCAATGTTTTTAATTTTAGATTACAGTATTTAAACCCATTTATTTATGTGTGGAATTGTAGGATATACAGGCCCCCGGGAAGCTTACCCCATTGTAATTAATGGACTAAAACGATTAGAATATCGTGGATATGACAGCACTGGAGTTGCCTTACTTAATGGCGGACTTAAGGTGTACAAGAAAAAAGGCCGGGTGGCAGATTTGGAAGAAAGCATTATAGGTAAAGAACTCCACTCGCATATTGGTATTGGACATACCCGGTGGGCTACCCATGGCGAACCTAACGATCGCAATGCGCATCCCCATACATCTGCAAGTGGCAAACTAGCCATGATACACAATGGCATTATTGAAAACTATGCCCAAATAAAAAAAGAATTACTCAACAAAGGATACAGTTTTAGCAGCGATACTGATACGGAAGTATTACTCAATTTTATTGAGGATATTCAATTAAATAACGAGTGCGGTTTGGAAGAAGCGGTGAGAGTGGCCTTAAAAAGAATTACTGGAGCATACTGTATTTTGCTGATTTCTGAAGATGATCCGGAAACCATTATTGCGGCAAGAAAAGGTAGTCCATTGGTTATTGGTGTAGGAAAAGGAGAACATTTTTTAGGCAGCGATGCCACGCCCATGCTGGAATACACCAAAGAAGTGGTGTATGTAAATGATTATGAATTGGCCATTGTAAGACCCGATGAACTGATACTAAAAAATTTAGGTAACGAAAAAATTACGCCCTACATTACTAAATTAGATATGGAACTGGCAGCTATTGAAAAAGGCGGCTACGAACATTTTATGCTGAAAGAAATTTTTGAACAACCAAGTACTATTTATGATTGTTTACGTGGCCGCCTCGATGCAACTGCCGGACAAATTGTAATGAGTGGCGTGCAAAAAAACATAGAAGCATTTAAAAATGCCCATCGCATTATCATTGTGGCTTGTGGTACAAGCTGGCATGCCGGCCTTGTGGCGGAATATGTTATTGAAGAATTGTGCCGCATACCGGTAGAAGTTGAGTATGCATCTGAATTCCGATATCGTAATCCAATTATCAACAAGGGAGATATCATCATTGCCGTATCGCAAAGTGGTGAAACTGCAGACACTTTGGTGGCCATTGAAACTGCTAAAAAACAGGGTGCCATCATTTTTGGAATTGTAAATGTTGTAGGCAGTTCAATAGCAAGATTGAGTGATGGTGGAGCTTATACCCACGCCGGACCAGAAATTGGCGTGGCTAGTACCAAGGCATTTACCGGGCAATTAGCTGTATTGATGATGATTGCTTTGCTCATTGGTAAAGAAAAAGGAACCATTAAAGATGAATTATTTACCAAGCTTTTATTGGAGTTGGATGCCATCCCTGAAAAAGTGGAAGTGATATTGAAAAACTCAGATGCATTAAAAGCGATTGCTGAAAAATACAAAGGTGCAAGCGATGCCTTATTTCTTGGGCGTGGCTACAATTTCCCCATTGCATTGGAGGGTGCGTTAAAGCTAAAAGAGATTTCTTACATCCATGCCGAAGGTTATCCGGCAGCAGAAATGAAGCATGGTCCAATAGCCTTGGTTACAGAAACATTGCCCGTAGTTTTTGTTGCTACTAAAGATAGCTATCATGAAAAAATTGTGAGCAATATGCAGGAGATAAAAGCTCGTAAAGGCAAAGTGATTGCTATTATTACCGAAGGTGATGATGTAATTCCGGGACTGGCAGACGATGTATTTTTTGTGCCACCCGTACATGAAATTTTAGCGCCATTACTAAGTTGTATTCCTTTGCAATTACTATCGTATTATGTGGGTATTGCCAAAGGGGTTGATGTAGATAAACCAAGAAACCTTGCCAAGAGTGTAACAGTGGAATAGCTAAAACCATACTTTACCTTCAGCAGGCATTACTGATTTTTGCTACACCAATTATTTAATAAGTACCAATTTTTCCAATCACCTAAATACCCTTTTTGGGGTCAGGGCATGAACATTATAAAAAAATATCCGGTTAATACTCTTGGCTATAATTTTATTGAACCAGAATATATACCGGAAGGAAAGGATGAATATTATTTAAGAAATCTGCAAAACCCTCATGCAGATCATTACCGTAATTTAAATTCATTTGAAATTGAAGTTTTGGTTCGCAATAACAATACTTCCGATGACTGGAATAAAATATTGGTTTCTACTTCATTTAAACCGGAGTTGGTAAAAAACTGTCAGTTTCATGGGCTTGTCCGCATTGGAAATTTAGAACCATTGTACCTTGAGTTTCACAATCTTCGTATGCAGGTAGGCTTATACAATAGTACTATCATCAGTTGCGATTTTGGCAATAATGTTTGTATCAATAATGTAAATTACCTCAGTCATTACATTATTGATAATGAAGTAATGATTGCCAATGTAAATGAACTGGCATCTACCAACAAAGCAAAATTTGGTAATGGAATTGTTTATGAAGGAGAAGATGAAAAGGTGAAAATAGGCATGGAACTTTGTAATGAAAATGGCGGCAGAAGGGTTTCCCCTTTTGATGGCATGTTACCAGGTGATGCACACCTGTGGAGCAAATATATTGCAGATGAAGAATTGATTACAAAGTTCAATGAATTTACCAACAATAAGTTTGATAGAAGAAGAGGCTATTATGGTAAAATTGGCGACCGTACTGTTATCAAAAATTGTAAAATAATTAAGGATGTTTTAATTGGAACAGATGCCTATTTAAAAGGTGCCAATAAGCTAAAAAATCTTACCATAAAAAGTGATGCCAACCGTACTTCTCAAATTGGGGAGGGCAGCGAAATAGTGAATGGGATTGTAGGGTATGGATGCCGCATATTTTATGGTGTAAAGGCTGTGCGTTTTGTAATGGCTTCTCATTCTCAATTAAAATATGGCGCAAGGCTTATCAATTCTTATCTTGGTAACAATGCCACTATTTCTTGTTGTGAGGTATTGAATTCACTTATTTTTCCAGCCCATGAGCAACATCATAACAATTCATTTTTATGTGCAGCGCTTGTAATGGGGCAAAGTAATATTGCTGCGGGTGCCACCATTGGCAGCAATCACAATAGCCGCAGCCCGGATGGTGAAATCATTGCTGGCCGTGGCTTTTGGCCTGGCCTGTGTGTTAGCTTAAAACACAATTCTAAGTTTGCCTCTTTTTCAATTATTGCCAAAGGTGATTATCCTGCTGAGTTAAATATACCTATTCCTTTTAGCCTGATAAGCAACGATGTAAGCAACGACAAACTAGTGGTAATGCCCGGCTATTGGTTTATGTACAATATGTATGCGCTTGAACGCAATGCCGCCAAGTATATAGATAGAGACAGGCGTACCAATAAAATTCAACAGCTTGAATACGATTATCTGGCACCGGATACTATCAATGAAATGTTTACTTCATTAAAAATTTTACAAGCATTACAGCCGGATGAAAATGGTACGGCGATTATTGAAGGCTGGGAAAATACACAACGTATAACAGAGGTTTTAAAAGTACCGCAGGCTATTCAATTGTTTAAAGAATTAATACAATATTATGGCACACTTGAAATATTGAAATTAATACAGCGTAATAAATTCAGCAACTTTGCCGATTTAAAAAAAGCACTTTCAGCCAAAATACAACGAACAGAATGGCTGAATATTGGTGGTCAACTTATGCCTGAGGAGGCAGTAAAAAAAATGATTTACCAGGTGAAAAAAGGACAGGTTAAAAGCTGGCACGAATTGCATGATTTTTATAAAGCCCAGGGCGAATTATACTCCACAGATAAACTAAGCCACGCTTACACAGGCTTGTTAGAAGTGCTGGGCATTACACCCCGGCAATTTACGCCTGCATTATTGCAGCAATTATTGCAGCAATTACTTGTAAGCAGGGAATGGATGGTGAAAGGTATTTACGAATCGAGGGCTAAAGATTATACCAATCCGTTTAGAAAAATGGTGTACGATACAGCAGATGAAATGAATACAGTATTGGGAAAACTGGAAGATAATAGCTTTATCCAACAACAATATGCTGCTTTAGATGAATTGAAAAAACAGGTAAAATCGGCCTGTAGAAAGTTTAAGAATACGGGAGTTTAGTTAGGTTTGGCTACCTTTTCTGCAAACAAATCTGCTGCAATACCATCTGCAAATAATTTGCCTTCTTTTGTTAAGATAAGGGAGCCATTATGTTGATAAAGTTTATTACCAGCCAGCCATTTGCCAGCAGATTGCATCAATTTATCTGCAGCAGCTTCACCAAATAATGTTACAACATATTTTGTGCTGATACCTTCCATTGTTCGCAGCGATGTCATGATGTATTCATTTAATTGCTGGGTAATGGTAAGCAACTCCTCTTCAAAAGGAATTTCACTCTTTTGCAAAGAGCGGATGTAAGCTGCATTGTTGGCGATATTCCACCTGCGTTTTTTACCATCAAAACTATGAGCAGAAGGGCCAAAAGCATAGTACTGTTTGCCCTGCCAATAGCTGCTGTTGTGTTTGCTCCGCATACCGGGCAGCGAAAAATTGCTGATTTCATAATGATCGTAACCGGCAGTTTCCATCCAGTTCATCAGCAATAAAAACTGTTCGGCCTGCCTGTCGCTGCTTACAGGTGCTTTTACATTTTTGGCAATTAATTTATCCAAAGGGGTTTTGGGTTCAACCGTAAGTGCATAGCTGGAAATATGTGGAATATTTTTTTCAATAGCTATATCTACATTGCGTTTCCAGTGCTCATTATCCAACAAAGGTGAGCCATAAATGAGGTCAATAGAAAAATTATCAAAGCCTGCTTCTTTTATTTCATCAATACAATGAATGGCTTCGGTTGCTGTGTGTGCCCTGTTCATCCACTTCAATTCGTCTTGTACAAATGACTGAATACCAACACTTAGCCGGTTAATGCCCATAATTTTCCATTGCTGCAGGTTGCTGGTGTTAAAATCATCAGGATTGGCTTCAAGGGTAATTTCTGCTTCTGGATCAATGCTGAATTTTGTATGTAAAGCAGTAAAAAGCTCTTGTAAGTCTGCCTCCTGTAAAATGCTGGGAGTGCCTCCACCAAAATACACCGTTTTAATAATTTGCGAATTGGCAGCTTCAAAAAAACTTGTCAGTTCAATTTCCTTTATCATTGCACTTATCAGATCATTCTTATACCTAAGCGATGTGGCAAAATGAAAATTACAGTAATGGCAGGCTTGCTTACAAAAAGGAATATGGAGGTAAATGCCAGACAAAGATTTTTGATTTACAATTTTAGACTTTAGATTTGAGAAACCGTGATGGCAAACTTAGCAAATACTTACTGTAAATATTTTTTTACCTCAATGGTAGTTGCGGCTTGCTTACTATCCACAGCTTTTTGCCAGCCAGCAACTCAATCAAATTTTCAATTAAAAATAATAAGGGTAGATAGTAATAGTGTAATTACTACCCAATCCTTACGATTGCAAACCAGCTTTGCCAGCCAGTTACAATGTGCTAATTATATTAAGCAATTACCTTCTTTATTGCAGGTAAAAGGATATTTAGCTGCCGCTATAGATAAAACCATAGCAGATACCACCGCAGCCTTTATCTGGCTATACCTTGGTCAACTTCAACAATTGGCGGCCATCTCTGCAGATAGTATAGATAAAAAAGCTTTGGATGAATCTGGCTTTTTAGTAAAAACTTTTATTAATAAACCAGTTGATTTTAATAAAATTCAATTGCTTAAAGAAAAACTAATCCGTTACTATGAAAACAATGGATACCCCTTTGCCGCTGTATATTTAGACAACGTGAAGCTAGATTCCGGCAATATAAAGGCTGCCATAAAAGTAAAAAAAGGACCTTTGTACCTTTTAGACAGCATCCGTGTTTATGGAAAAGTGAAAATAGCCAATACTTTTTTACAACGCTATCTTGGCATTCAAAATGGCAGTTTATACAGCAAAGAAAAATTGGAGCAGGTAAACAAACGGTTGCTCGAATTGCCCTACCTGCAACAGGAGCAGGAAGCAGAGGTAACACTGCTAGGTACAGGATCTTTACTAAACTTATACCTGCAGCCTAAACGCAACAGCCAGGTAAATTTTTTAATAGGCTTTTTACCCGCCAACAATCAAACCAATAAACTACAGCTTACCGGAGATGTAAATCTTAACTTAAAAAACCCTTTTGGTAAAGGAGAAACTGTGATTGTAAACTGGCAACAGTTACAATTAAAATCGCCCCGGCTTCACATTGGCTACCAGCATCCTTACATTTTTAAATCGCCTTTTGGTGTAGATTTTTCGTTTGAATTATTTAAAAAAGATTCTAGCTTTTTACAGCTAAATGCCATGCTGGGCATGCAATATTTGCTTGCAGCCAACCAAACCGGAAAATTGTTTTTTCAGCAGCAAAGCACTACCCTGCTGGGCGAAGGGGTAGATACAAATCAAATTAAAATAACAAAAAGATTACCACCCAATATTGATGTAAAAGCTACCAGCATAGGTATAGATTACGAATGGAATAAAACCAATTACAGGCTTAACCCACGTACAGGAAACGAGGTAAAACTATTAACCAGCGTAGGTATTAAAACCATTAGTAAAAATAACGACATCGTAAATCTTACTAATAATGGGTTTGATTTTAACTCTTTGTATGATTCAATTAAACTACAAAACTATCAGGTAAGGGCCTCTATTGCAGCAGCGCATTACTTTGCTGTTGGCAAAAGAAGTACGCTTAAAGCAGCTTTTCACGGAGGAGTATTTAGCAGTCAAAATATTTTTAGAAATGAATTATTTCAGATAGGTGGCTATAAATTATTAAGAGGCTTTGATGAGGAGAGTATCTTTGCCACCCGATACGGTGTACTATCAGCAGAATTTCGCTATATAGCAGGCTTAAATTCTTATTTATTCAGCTTTGCAGATGCCGGATGGGTAAAAAACAAATACCAGGCTGTAGATATTGGCAATAGTTTTATTAGTGCCGGATTGGGACTGGTATTTGAAACAAAGGCGGGGTTACTAAACATGAGTTTTGCAGTAGGTAAAGCCAATAACACCCCTTTTGATTTGCGTAGAGGTGCAAAAATTCATTTTGGCTATGTTAATTATTTCTAATCATTTTGAGAGTAACTTTGGCCTTAGCTTCACCAGATTTTGTATAAGCAATTTGTTAAAATTCAGGTATTATTTGCCTGTTTAAACATGAACAGATTCAATATCAAAGCTTAATTTAAATGTATTGAAACAGGTTATTGTTTTTTTTTGTTATCTATTTTTTTCAACGCAGCTTTGCGCACAACTGCAAGCGGACTCTACATTGGTGCAGCCCACCATTACTAAAGAGGCTATTAAAAAAGACACCACTCCCATAAAGATTGATAGCATTGCCTCAAAACCGGTAGTTACTGTTGCTACTACTCCACTGAGTAAATACTTAGAAACAATGCAGTATGCAGTAGCACAAAATCTGTATTTAAATACCAATTTATTACCTGTAGCCTTTGGCAGCAAAGAAATGGCACCAACTTTTACCGACCTTATTTTTTATATCATTTTGTCAATCTTATTACTGTTAGCTTTTTTACGTTTTTTTTACACCCGCTACTTTAATAATTTATTCAGGGTTTTCTTTAATACCTCCTTGAGGCAAAGCCAGCTTACCGATCAGTTGCTGCAAGCCCAACTAGCCTCTATGCTTTTTAACCTGTTTTTTATAGTTACCGGCGGGTTATATAGCTATTTTTTACTATTGCATTACCATTGGGTGGAAGCAGACAATGCAGTTTTAGTAATTGGCGCAAGCGTTTTTACACTTGCAATTATTTATCTTATTAAATACCTTACCTTAAAATTTACCGGGTGGCTTACTGGCAATAAAGAAGTAGCAAACACCTATCTTTTTATAATTTTCCTTATTAATAAAATATTAAGTGTACTGCTATTGCCCTTTGTAATAGTAATGGCTTTTGCCATGCCTGGCCTAAAGAATGTTGCAGTAGTACTTTCCATATTGTTGGTTGTGCTGATGTTTTTACTACGGTTTTTACGCTCATTTGGGTTGTTGCAACATAAAATAAAAGTGGGCTGGTTTCATTTTTTAGTTTTTATTGCAGGCATTGAGTTACTCCCCATTTTACTTATTTACAAAGGGATGGTAATTATATTAACCAAATAACAACTACCTTTACAACTTAGAAAACAGCAACCTACAGGTTGTGATCTGGTGAAAAACAAAAGAATCAATTGTAAAAATGGTTAAAAAGGTACTCATCACACAACCAAAGCCTGAAGGAGATAGGTCTCCATATTTCGATTTAGCTAAAAAACATTCAATAGAGCTACATTTTCATCCTTTTATTATTGTGGATGGTATTCCGGCAAAAGAATTCCGCAAGCAAAAAATTGATATTCCAAATCATACTGCTGTAATATTTACGAGCCGCAATGCCATTGACCATTTTTTTAGAATTTGTGATGAAATGAAGATCAATGTATCGCAGGATACAAAGTATTTTTGCATTACAGAATCAGTAGCACTTTACCTACAAAAGTTTATTTTATATAGAAAGCGCAAGGTGTTTTATAGTGCAGATGGCACCAACAAAAGTTTGTTTGATGTAATTAATAAACACAAAGACAACGAGAAATTTCTTTATCCCTGCTCCCAATCGTTTGATAGTGAAATTACCAACTGGTTAAAAGCGCACAATTGTGAATATGCTACCCCGGTATTATATAATATTATCAGCAATGATATTAAGGATGTAATTGCAAGAAAATATGATGTTATTTGTTTTTTTACTCCTGGTGGCGTAAAGAGCCTGATCGAAAATTTTCCAAAATTTAAACAAAACGGAACTAAAATTGGTGCGTTTGGTGCCAATACCTTTAAAGCTGCTGAAGAAGCTGGATTGGTGCTCGACATTAAGGCGCCACAGCCACTTGCACCAAGCATGGTAAGCGCTTTGGAACGCTACCTTTCTTCTCAAAAAAAATAATAAGTTTTAAAAAAGTGAATAATCCCATTAGTCATTCACTTTTTTTGCTTTATGTACAGCCAACTTATCTTTTTCTCTAATTATTCGTTGAAATATGCTATTTGCAAAATTAAATTTTACATAATACATTTTGTGTAAAGATCAATTTATTGCTATACACCTTTCATTGGCCCGTGTTTCCCCAACTAACCTACACATCCTTGCTTCACCAACCGCAGTGTTATAATTTTCAATAGATTTTTTACCACTACATTTAATAACAAGTATAAAAAGAGTTATTAAATTCAATTTTAATTATATTGTTCTTCATTACAAACCGGGCGTTTTCATTAATAGTTATCAGGTTTCCGTTATTCCCTGTATACTTAACTTTATAAGTAACCCTAGCCATATTATTGGAGAAGTCTGCATTAAGCTTCGCTATTCCTACTATTTTGCCTCCCCCTTTATACAAAGTACCTGTCTTTTCACCAATACCCGTTACCTTTTCCAGTTTTATCTCATAGTTGATATAATATCCATTTTCAAAAGACTCTATAAGTTTATACTCTGCCTGTCCGGTTAATTTTATATTCTCATTCCTGCAAGAGTCATGCACTGTAGAATTATACGCTTCAATAGTTACTGTAGTTTTTAAAGCCTTTTTATCTGTTCCAGATTGCTTCAATAAGGCTGAATTTTCATTTAAATTTACATTTACCTTTTTGCAGGATGATACAAAATATACAGTTTGTAATAATAGCAGGCTTACTATCAGCGCTCTTAGTTTTAGTAACATAATTTTCATTTTTAATTTATTAATTACAGAATTCTGCCTTAAAAGTATGCCATGTTATTAAAAATTGAAATCAGGTATCAATTACAAAGCAGTGGGGAATTAATTAACCACCTTAAAAATTGTTGAGTAAAAAAAGATACAAAACCGGGGGTGAATATTGTAATGTTTTAGTGTTTAATCTTTTTAAAAAAAGTGTTCGCTGGTTGTACCAACAACAGAAATAAAATAGAAAATAGGTGCTGATAGGATACGTTTTAAATTGACACAGCGCTTGTTACTTAAGGAGGACACCAACGGCGGACTAGCCTCGGCAGGTGGGGAAACCCGACCTAAAGCGGGAGCAACAATTTGAAACGCCCAAAGCTGATATGCAGCGAGATTTTTTAAAGTAAATTGGCTTTTACTAATAGGCTACATTTAAAACAAAGTAGAATTATTTTACCTTCTTTCTTCAAAATAATAATAAACCGGTGTTTGATGGGCTGGCAACTGTTGCTTTATTAGGGCAATGGCAAGTGCTCTAAAATCTTCAGTATCCTCCTTTAATAAAATGGTAATACTTAGTTGGGTATTGTAGTCTGCCATTTTTGCTGAAAGACTGCAATGCTGTAGGTTAGCTATTTTTTGAATGACCGCTTCTACTTCCAGCAAGTTTACCAAATTACCTGCAATGTTTACTTTATTATCTTTTCTTTTGTTGATTGAAAAATAATTGTTTTCGATAATAGTCAATTCATCTTGCAATGGTATTTGACTCTTTGTTTCATTGTCTATCAACGTAATGTTATCATCTTCCATTTTAAAAGATAAATAGGGGAATAGTTGAAACGCAGTTGTACCTGTTCTATAACCAATTCCGGATGTTTCTGTGGATCCATATACTTCCAGCAAATCAATACCTTTCGCTTTAATTACAGTAAAGAGTGCAGGGGTAAGCATGGCAGTTGCTGATACGCCATAACAGGCTGTTGTATCCGTATTTTTAAATGCCGGTAAAATAAGCGGCCAATGAAAAGGCGTAGCCACTACAATAGCCGTTGAGGCGTGTTGGTTCCATTGTACTTCAGAAGCATGAATTACCGGAATATTTAAATAACCGGGCAATAATACGGTGAATAAAAATCCATAAATACTGTAGGCAGGTACATAGGAAACAATCTGACTGGCATTATTGAAAAAAGTAGCTAGCACTGCTACTTCTCTCATTAAAAAATCAACATCATGTGTTACAAATCCGGGGTTTCCGGTAGTGCCGGATGTTCTAAAGGTAAGTTGGCTATTTTTTTCTAATCTTGCAGCGATCACTTTATTAACCCAATTATCAACAAGGTCATCTGCTAACAAATAATTTTTTTTATCGGTTTCAAATACATGAAACAACGAATTGACATGGGCTGCCAACTCCATTATTTGTATAGAATCGAGCCCCAGATTATCTTGAAAATTTAAATCCGGTTCATAAAATTTATGATGCTTTGTAAAATTTTGCTTTGATACAAAACCTGCCAAATCCACCAGTACATTTCTTATACATTGTTCCGCAAACAT
>JBBQTZ010000125.1:0-12799 GCA_038234405.1 Chitinophagales bacterium | reverse complement strand
GCATTGTACTTTTTGCCCGTGCTGTTTAAAGCGATTGCTTTTTTAAAAAATATTTATTGCGCATGTTGTGGAGCAATTTTATTTTAAATAAAGCTGTTCGAAAAAGGTGTAGCTAAAAAGACTGCCATGTAACAAACAGTTTGTAGATGTAATTTGCTATCAACTTTTGTTCTTTATATTTCTGGTGACAAATTCTTGAGGTTAATGAAATAGAACCCAACTTTCTACCAGGCAATATCAATTGCCGGTGGGCTGTAATAATCTTTTATTCATGGTTATAAGCACACTATTTCACGCTTGCACAGTTTTACCCCGTGCGATAAATAAGCTACAGAATTAAGGTATAAACATACTATTTCAGGCTTGCACCCTGGTTAATCCAGCAGCCAATGATATCTCTTTCTGCCTGTGTAATATTGGTTTTATTATTCTGTGGCATAGTTTTAGTAATTACTACCCGCTGCATTATCTTGTCTTTTAGTTTTACTATATCTTCCGGTGTATCATACACTACGCCATTGGGCGGTGCCGTGTACACATCATCTGTAGGTTTTTTGCTATGGCAGCTTATACATCGTTTGTTAACAATGGTATTTACTTCGGCAAAGCTTATTGTTTTATTGCATTCGCCGGGCTTTGCCGGAGCAGTAATAAAGGTTGCAGCCAGCAAAATAAAAATAGATATCGGTAGTACCCAAACTGTGTACTGTCCTTTTTCTTTTAAATTTAAGTAATGTTTTACGCCAGCCGTTCCCAGGGTAATGATGGCTAAAATTACCCACGGATAATCATTGCCAAACGTGCTGGGAAAATGATTGCTGATCATAACAAAAAGTACAGGCAAGGTAAAATAGTTGTTGTGCAGTGAACGGGCCAATGCCTTTTTGCCAAGTGAAGGATCAAGTGGCTTGCCTTCTTTTGCAGCTTTCACCATTGCTTTTTGTGCCGGTATAATTACAAAGAAAACATTTGCTACCATCAGCGACCCTAACATGGCACCAAAGTGAATGTAGGCGGCTCTTGCACTAAATACCCTGCAATAGAAATAGGCAAAAGCAACGGCAATAACAAAACCCAATAAAGTAAATACTATTTTGTGATTGATCAGTTTACTCTTGCAAAGTACATCGTACAGTATCCACGATGCAACAAAGGAGCCAATGCCAATGCTAATGCCAGAAAATGTGCTTATATCGAGTATGTTTTTATCGATGAGCATTGCCTGTGCATTAAAATAATACACAACAAATAGCAAGCTAAAACCAGATATCCAGGTAAAATAAGCCTCGTACTTAAACCAGTGTAAATGTTTGGGAATAGTTTTAGGTGCAACTTTGTATTTCTCCAAATAATAAAATCCACCACCATGCACAGCCCATAAGTTTCCGGCCAATTCATCCCGTACATTTTCCGTTCTGTTTAAAGCATTTTCTAAAAAAACAAAATAGAAGGAAGCGCCAATCCAGGCAATACCAAAAGTGATGTGCATTAATCTAACCACAATATTGAGCCATTCCATTAAATGCCCCTCATACACAGTGCCTTTTACTATCGACCAGGTGTAGGCAAGCATTGTTATAATGATTAAAACTATGGACGTGTAAAGGAATCCGTGCGAATTTGTGAGCAGATTTTTGAGGGAATCACCATTTTCGTTATGTCCGTCAGCTTTTTTAAGCGCACTAAACTGATAAGTCATGCTTATTAAAAATATCAATAGTAAGCCTAATATAATAAATACTAATGTATGCAGCATCTTAATTTTATGGTTAGTTTGGTAAATGGTAAAGCAGTAAATACAAAATTTGCATGTACTATGTTGGGCGGTTGCTGTATTTACAATCACTTTAAATTAAACGCAGCTTGTGCAGTTGAAATAGTTGTATTGGTTTAAAACACAATACAGGTAAGTGTTTCAGGATATTTTTTGGCTAAAGAAATAGTAAACTACCCTGCTAAAAAAAATAAGCTTTACTGCTTAGCTGTTTAGTTTTGAATGCTTTCTACAAAGACCATCATAAAGTTTCAACTGCAAATACCAGGTTTAATGATAATGTTAGCTTTTTAACCTCCTGTTCAAAGTTAATATTCTGGTTTTATTATTAATCTATTAATTTTAAATTTTGTAATAAAAAATTTAATAGTCATGATTGCAATAAAAAGTGAGCGGGTAGTTTTGCCAGATGGAGTTATGCCGGCAGTAATAATATTGGCAGATGGAATTATACAGGATGTTTTACAGAATCTGCCAGATCAGTTTGTTGGCGAAATAATTGATGCTGGTAATAATATTGTAATGCCTGGAGTAATTGATCCGCATGTACATATTAATGAGCCGGGCAGAACGGAATGGGAGGGTTTTGAAACTGCTACAAAAGCTGCTGTTGCAGGCGGTGTAACTATGTTGGTAGAAATGCCGCTAAATGCCTCACCTGTTACTACCACTGTAAATGCCTTTGCCCAAAAACTGTTGGCAACCAAAGATAAACTGAATACCAATATTGGTTTTTGGGGTGGGGTAGTGCCGGATAATTCAACCGAAATTGAAGGGCTGATAAATGCTGGTGTATTTGGTTTTAAAGCATTTTTAACCCATTCGGGCATAGAAGAATTTCCCAATGTTACAGAAGATGATTTGAGTGTGGTAATGCCCATCATTGCAAAAAATAATTTGCCTTTATTGGTTCATTGTGAGTTAACTGATAACGGATTTAACGCAACAGGCAATCCACAATTGTACAATAATTATCTGCAATCGAGGCCAAAAACATGGGAAGATGATGCCATTGCATTGATGATCCGTTTGTGCGAAGCATACAATTGCCGCACGCACATTGTACACCTGTCTTCGGCCAACTCTATCATTCAAATTATTACTGCAAAGCAACGGGGGTTGCCGCTTACTGTAGAAACTGCTCAACATTATTTATATTTTTCTGCAGAAAACATTCCTGCTGGAAAAACAGCTTTTAAATGTGCCCCTCCTATCCGTGAAAAAAGTAATAATGAGCAGTTGTGGCTTGCATTAAAAGCTGGTATCATTGATTTTGTTGCAACAGACCATTCCCCTGCCACACCTGATTTAAAGGAAATTGAAAGCGGTGATTTTATGAAGGCCTGGGGTGGAATAGCCTCTATTCAATTTGCATTACCCGTGTTATGGACTGCAGCTAAAGAAAGAAATTGTACTTTTAGCGATATAGCTAACTGGCTTTGTGAACGGCCAGCAAAATTAATTGGTTTACAAAACAGTAAAGGTAAAATAGCTAAAGGTTTTGATGCTGATATTATTATAGTAAATGATAAAAAATCGTTTGTTGTTTCTGCCGAAATGATACACCACAAACATAAAGAAACACCCTACCTGAATGAAGAGTTATTTGGCGTAGTAGAGCAAACTTTTTTAGGCGGATTAAAAATTTATGAACACGGAACGTTTTTACAATTAAATAAGGGAACAGTTCTTTTAAAATAAACGCTACCTTTTTAGTAATAATAAAATTTTAAAAAATAAGCTAATACCATCAACCCCCCATCCATTTAAACCTAAATTTTCAGTTGAAATTGTAACGGGTTTTTAAATTTAAATCTGGATTTTAAAGACACGATATTTTTGGAGCATAAAAATGGATGAAGCTAAAAACGCAATAATTAATATGAATAGCAACGAAAATGCACCGGCATTTATCAATATGATTGACCTTGCATCTGAGCGCCTTGGAGGAAAGGCATTGCTTTGCAGCGATGATTTTTTTGCTGAAAAAGAAAATCTTTTAAAGCCTGGTCGTGGTGTATTTATTACAGATAAATATACAGATAGGGGCAAATGGATGGATGGTTGGGAAAGCCGGCGCAAAAGGGTTCCGGGCCATGATTGGTGTATTATTCAACTGGCAACTGCAGGCGTTATTTATGGAGTAGATATTGATACAAATTATTTTCTGGGCAATCATCCTCCCTTTGCCTCGTTGGAGGCTTGCAATATTGTACTACCTGATAATGCTGTTGATTGGGATACGGTAGTATGGACAGAAATTTTAC
Organism: Chitinophagales bacterium; assembly: GCA_038234405.1. Classification (GTDB taxonomy): domain Bacteria; phylum Bacteroidota; class Bacteroidia; order Chitinophagales; family Chitinophagaceae; genus Ferruginibacter. The sequence continues at coordinate 8,758 of JBBQTZ010000125.1, read as the reverse complement.
CGAAAGTGCCGCTTAATCCCGGATCACAGCATCTGCTTCAAATAGCGGATAAAAATGTTTACTCTCATCTTCGGCTACATATTTATCCTGATGGGGGAGTGGCAAGATTGAAAGTATATGGCGAAGTAGCAAAAGACTGGACTGCTGTAAAAGACACTGAAGAAATTGATCTTGCTTCAGCACTTAACGGAGCAAAATCTGTATTATGCAACGATATGTTTTTTTCTCACATGGATAATTTAATTATGCCTGGTCGTGGTATAAATATGGGAGATGGTTGGGAAACAAAACGCAACCGCACACTCAATAACAAAGATTGGGTAATTGTAAGATTAGCCCATAAAGGCAGCATCAAAAATGTATTGATAGATACCTGTCATTTTAAAGGAAACTACCCTGATAGCTGCATGTTAGAAGGATGTTTAACATCGGCTGATACAGATTTTACCAGTACCGAAGTTGATTGGCTTATTATTCTACCACAACAAAAATTGCAGGCAGATTTTGAACATTTTTATCAACCCCAAATTGTACATTCAGATAAAGCTTTTACCCATGTACGGCTTACAATTTTTCCGGATGGTGGTATCAGCAGAATGAGGTTGGGGGGTACTATCTACTAAAACTTACCTTTACATTCATTGCTGTTGTTAGCAACTAAAAGAAAAGGGTACTTGCTCAGGTACAAAGTAAAGCAGCCGGTACTTGTATAATTAAAATGGAGCCACCATCTACTTTATAGATGCTGCAAACATTTTTAAATTTAATTTCTATTAGCTACCACTTATTTTAAAAAACGCAGGTAAACTATTATGACACTCCACGAATTGAACATATTACCAAAAGATCAACTTGAGCAGGTGCTATTCAATTGCTGCGGCAGTAAAAACTGGGTGAGTAAAATGTGCTCTTTTTTCCCCATGGATGATTTAATTGAATTGCTAAATGATGCAGAGGAACAGTGGTATAATTGTAAAGATGCTGACTGGCTACAGGCATTTACACAGCATCCAAAAATTGGTGATCTTCAATCATTAACAATAAAGTTTGCTTCCACCGCACAGTGGGCTAGTGGCGAGCAAATGGCTGCTAGTACTGCATCTCAACAAATTATTGAAGCATTGGCAACAGGAAATGCGGTATACGAAAAAAAATTTGGTTTTATTTTTATTGTATGTGCTACGGGCAAATCAGCCGAAGAAATGCTGCAGCTACTGCAGGAAAGATTACCCAACTCTATAGCCGTAGAAATGAACATTGCTATGGAAGAACAAAATAAAATTACTCAATTAAGATTACAAAAACTTTTATCATGAGCCAGATAACTACACATATTTTAGATACTACAAAAGGTAAACCTGCTTGCGGTGTTACCATTAAACTATATGAAAAAGTTGGTGCAGAATGGATTGAAGTTGCTAAAGGCATTACCAATAAAGATGGTAGAATAGGTAATTTAATTAATGAAAATCAATTGCTGCCTTTAGGTATTTATAAAATGAATTTTGATACCAAATATTATTTTGATGCGTTGCAAATAGAAACGTTTTATCCAACCATTGATATTATATTTCAAATTTCAACTACAGATCATTATCACATTCCATTGCTGCTAAACCCCTTTGGATACAGTACCTACAGAGGTAGTTGATGAAATCTTTTACAAGTAAGTAGGCTGTTGCTAAACAAAAGTTATTCTACAAAAGTTATTCAACGTTTTCAGTAAAAAATCAACAACTATTTCTTGTAAATTATATACACTAACAGCCCATATATTCCCTCTATTAATTTTTATTCAATTATTTTTGATATGGTTTAAGGGCTTAAAAAAAAATTAAAATGAACGTATCAATTACCGAAGAAGAAACTACATCCCTGCTTGATCAATTACAAACGGCCAATGTAAAATTTCAAAAAATATACCCTGGCGATAAGCCCGACAGGCAGCCTGTACATACTGTGTATGGTGGTGCCAATTTATTTAAAAGCGACACTACTTTAAAAATGGGAGAGGTAGCATTAAAAAGTTTAAAAAATTATGCTCCTGATTTTTGCATTTTAGCCAAAGTACTGCAACTGGAAAACCACGGCCACCTGCCTCATCTGGAAAAAGATATTATTGCTCTTACAGCAAAATTAGATGCCATGACGGAAGAACAGCGCAAAGCAGAACCCGCCTGGCTGGCCTATTCTGTTTATAATAAAATGCTCAGGAAATTGCAAACAGAAGCAGTAGAAGATTTTCGCATAGACTTTGAAGATGGCTTTGGCAACCGCCCCAATGAGGAGGAAGACACTACCGCTGTAACCGCTGCCAACGAACTGGCAGCCGGCATGAAAAACAATACTATTTCTCCATTTATAGGTATCCGCATCAAACCATTTACAGAAGATTTAAAGGCAAGGGGCGTACGCACCCTCGATATTTTTTTAACAACGCTACTCACTGCTACCAATGGCCAACTGCCTCCAAATTTTGTTGTAATGTTACCTAAAGTTACCATTCCGGAGCAGGTAACTACCATGGTTAAGTTCATGGAAATTATAGAAGTAAAATTTGATCTGCCACCTGGTACTCTTAAAATGGAAACCATGGTAGAAGCAACACAAATAGTAATGGACGATGAAGGGCGCAATCCGTTGATGCGTATTGTAAGGGCAGGCGAAGGGCGCCTTATTAACGCACATTTTGGTACATACGATTACACAGCAAGTTGTGGCATAACAGCAAAATACCAAACAATGGCGCACAGCGTATGTGATTTTGCCCACCATGTTACTAAAGTTGCTTTGGCACACACCGGCATTTTTCTTAGCGATGGCGCCACCAATGTAATGCCCGTAGCACCGCACCGTGGCAACAACCTTAGCACACAACAGCTTATAGAAAACATGGAAAGTGTACACAATGCCTGGCGTATAGGTTTTAGGCAAACCACACACTCCCTAATCAATGGTTTATACCAGGGTTGGGATCTTAATCCTGCACAACTTCCTATGCGCTATGCCGCCACGTACAATTTTTTTCTAAGTAGTTATACCGATGCCACCCACCGCCTCAAAACATTTGTAGAGCGAGCCGCCATCAGCACCCTCACCGGCGATATTTTTGATGATGCCGCCACCGGTCAGGGTCTGCTCAATTTCTTTTTAAAAGCCATCAACTGCGGAGCCATCAGCGAAGAAGAAGCCACCGCAACCGGACTAAGTTTAAGTGAAATTAAAACACGTTCTTTTTATCGAATTTTAGAGGGGAGAAGGAATAAAAAATAAATCAATTTTTTTGAGCACGGCTAAAAAATTTTGTGGTACTTCATTGGCTTGGCACTCTTGTGCTTTAAAGCATTATTCATCAATGCCCTTAAAAGCAGGTTGTTTATTGTATTTTTAAAACTTGTAATTTAATTGGTATTGTTTAGCACACATTTTGGCTGCCGGAAATTAGCTGGAATATGCACAGTTGCTCATTGAATAAACCAAGGAATTATTTTTGCTGTCAGGTAGATGTTGATTCGTTTGTTCCGACAGTACTACTCTTATATTCTGTCAAAACAATAAGCATTTCGTCATTAAATGGTTCTATAATATGCAAATTTTCAAAAACGGTTCTATACTAATCTGTTATTACTTTTTGGTCAGGATATAACTTCAATAAATCCATCTCAGTACTTAACCAATTATTTGATTTTATTAGGTTATGCAATTCTATTTTCTGTCATTTGTGTTGTGTCAAGTAAGGTGCCAATTAACGATTGGGTTCTGCTGCAGTCATTAAATTCATTGCTATGTCAGCTATTAACCCCTGCAGATGGATATAATTTAAAAGGTTACTATCAAAAAGCCTGGCGGAGCCGTGGTCGGTTTATGTAATGCTCAAATGATATTGAGCGATAAAATCTAATGCTCCTACTTCCGGCCCTGCCAGCAATACATTAGTTCAAGTCTTCTATTGTTTGAGGATTTTAATAATAACCGGTCTGTACTCCTCGTCTTTCTCTCTTAATTCTATCCAATTTTCGGTAGCATTAATATTTAAATAAATTTCAGCATAATCACCCTCCTCATTTCCTTCGTAAAATAATTTGTACGGATTTTCTGTTTTGTAATCTCCACCATCTCTCGCTTCTAAACTTTTTGCAAATTCATCCAGGTTAACATAGGTCATAGATAGTACTTTCGTAAATCTAAAATTTGTATCAATTTTTTGTTTGTAAAGTTTTGCAATTGTTTGTAGTAAAAAGTCAGACTCGATACCAATAGTTTTTAAAATAATACCACTTGAAAAGCCCTGGCTGCCTTCTTTTTTTTTAGGGGTTGATATAAGTAGCCCCAACTGCCTGCCTTCGTAAGTTGAAATGGCAGTGTACAGTTTTGAAGTATCTGTCTCCGTTGCCGATACAATTGAAAGCCTTATATCTGCTCCCCATCCTTCTTCTTCACCATTGTAAATCTGCAACTCTTTAATTTGATAGGTCTCATTTTTTTGTTTGGAAAGGTCAACAGTTGAGTCTTTATTATCGGTTGAATTGTTGCAACCAAAAATAAAAAACAAAAGTCCGAATAAAAGATTTTTAAACATAGTGTCGTAATTTTTTAAGTGCTGTACAATTAGCTAGCATTTGTGAAAGTTGTGAATTTGATTTTTTAATAGCCCTGGAACTAACACTCAATGAAGAAATAAAAGTAGAAGTTAACAACTAAATGTTCAAAAAATTCCATTAAGCCAGGATGCTTTACAGTATCAATTTAAAGTCGATTGAACTTCCTGCCCTGCTTGCAATATTACCTTTATTCAAACCGTTTTCTAACAAACAATAGTAGCAATCCCCGCTAAAGTTTTTTTAAGATTATTTTTTATGTAAAGCTTTCGGCTATTGCTCTTAATGGTTTGTGCCGTATTTCACCTGTCGTCAATTAAAAGATTGAAAAGTAATTTAATCTTTTATAGCTTGTTCAATTGTTTCTGGTGTAAATAATCCTTTTCTCATTTTGTATTTCACCCAGAAAAAAGCAAATGTTCCTATTAAAGAAATGAATATTGCTACATTGATATATACTTTTAGACGTAATTCGGGGGTGGGTGAATTATTGATAAAGGCATAAATCATTCCTGTTATTCCTATTACTTGCAAAAACGGAAACCATGGAGATTTGAATGGACGAGGATAATTTGGATACTTTTTTCTTAATATGATTAAATCTATATGTGCTACAATATAAGAAAGCAAATAACAACTTGCTCCTGTTATAACCAGCGTTAATAATGCATCTGTATTGTTTGCGAAAAGTAAGATGGTCATTGTTATTAATATTGTAATAAATAATACACCAAACCATGGAGTGCTCCATTTTGGGTGAAGGCTCATAAAAATGGCTGGTAATTGTTTGTGATGCGCCATGCCATATAACAATCTTGGGGTGGTAGCAAACCCGGCACTTATAAAACCACAGGTGGTAGTTATTGATAAGATCAGAATTATTATTTTACCTGAATTACCAAAGATTACTTCTCCCAACAACAGGTGTGGGATTTCTGTATTGGAAAGTTTTTCTGCCGGAACTAGTTTCATTGCTGCAAAAGCTATTAAACAGTATGCAAATAATAAAGTAATGCAGGCATTAAACATAGCTTTCGGAATATGTTTTACAGGGTTTTTTGCTTCTTCGATAAAGTCACATACTAATTCAAATGAGATGAATGGCCAAAGCGCTATCAGCACTAGTGTAAATACAGCGCTACCGGGATGAATAAAATCCTGCACTATTTGTGCAGGCGGAATTCCCTGTGAATTGTTTGTAACGACACCTGCTAATCCAATAACTATCAATGTAACCAACATGGTAAAGGAAATAGTACTTTGTATAGAAGCAAATAAATCTATACCAACAATATTAAGCAATGCAAATACCCATACTATTATAAGTGAAATGTTTGTAAAGGAACCCGGCATTATTGTGTCAACAACATTTTGTAATAAAAACAATTCGGCTATTGAACCAAATAGTATTGGAGCTATATATGCCGAAAGAGCTGCAACAATAGCTGGAAAATGACCCATTGAAACAGCAGTATAGGTACTTATGGTTCCTGCTTTTGGCATAATCAGGGCTAATTCAGCAAACGTGGAAATATAACAGAGTGCTATGATGAATGCAATAAAAATGGCAATGAAAAAAGTTCCTCCGCCTAATCCTGCGCCCTGTAAAATTGAAACAACTGATGATTGCGATACAACAATTCCGATTGTAATTATGAACAATGGAATAAAACCTAATACTTTTTTTAGCCCCTTGGTTGCTTCTTGCTTTTCACTCATAAAGTATGATTAGTCTGTTTTATTTATTACTGTGTAATTTGTATTTGTTTGCTGAATAATATGGTACATAACATTTTGGTTTTAGTACAAACAGGTAGTTCATTGCTGCGTTAACCCCCCAAACCCTGCTGAATAAAGATATTAATGTAAAAGGTAACCAACAAAAGTTCGGCGATGATTGAAGAAACAGAAGCTCATAGCGAACCGCAACCGTAGCTGATAGCACACTGCAACCGAAGATTTTAACCATCCGCCCTGCTTATAGCAATACCCTTGTTGGCTGTAGGCGTTTTTCCGTCTGCCTATTTCTTCGCAAAATTTTCTTCTAAAAACTTAAATACTAAATCAAAATGTTTTAGTGGTTCTGCATGGCCACCTTCTATAACAATATGCTTATTCGCATGTTTAAATTTGTTGGTTTTTAGGCGTTCTATCATTTTTTCGCATATTTCCACACCGGGAATATACTCGTCTTTGGTAGCAGATAAAAGTAAAATAGGGCCATTAATTTTTTCTACTTTAATAAATGCTTTTTCCTCTGCTATGCTGTCTTTTAACATAGCTGTAAATGTTCCCCGTAAATCATGTTTGATTAAAAAGGGTACCGCTTCTTCGTTAACAGGCACAAATGGAAGTTCCTTATTATCAAATGTCCATGCAGAAGTAGTAAAATGATTGGTATGGCCCGGGAAAGCTACATGACTAGGCACTATAGCTACCACACATTTTATATCGTTAAAATAAGAGCCTATCAGCAGTGCTAAATCTCCACCTCTTGAGCCACCTATAATAGCGATTTTATGTTTATTAATTCCTTTATTTTTAGTGGCTACAATAATGGCATTATGCACTTGATTGATGGATATTTTATTCAACGTATCCGGTGTTCCTTTTGCTCCAAAATAACCAATTGCTAAAAAGGCGTAGCCCTTTTCAATAAATTGGTCTCTTATTTTTTTCCAATAATCGCTTGTCCAGGCATTACCTCCTTCCGAACCAGCAAGCCCAACAATTAAAGGTTGATTATTACCTTTTCCAACATATAATTTACTCTCTACATTAGGCGTTGCTAATGTTATTTGAGAAAATGAGTTGGACGAGATTACTATGAACAGTCCAAAAATAAAGTGTCTAAATTTTTGCATTTTGATTTCTTTTAAATTTTGAAATGCAAATTTGCAATTTAAACTTTCCATAACTTTTGACCTATATCAAAAAATCATTTTACAGCTCTAATTCTGCTTAATGTTTCTTGTGTGATACCTAAATAAGTTGCTACCATCCCCAACGGAATACGAGCATAAATATCATGATACGTTGAGCGAAAATGGTCGTACTTTTCTTTTGCGGTGGTAAATCTTAAAGAGGTTATTCTTTCTATTAAATGTCCAAAAATCGTACCCATAGATAACCTGGCATAGCGTTCCATTTCTGGAAAGTTATCAAATAGATAAACCAAATCATTTACATGTAGGCAAAAACATGCTGTATCTTCTATTGCATCAATATAGTAAATGTCTTTCTGTCTTGTTCTAAAACTCCTGGGTGAATTACACCATTCGTTTTCAGCAGAGAAATATTCACTGATCTCTTTTCCGTCTTTGATAAAGTAAGTTCGCAAAAGTCCATTTTGGATAAAGTAACTTTTAGTGCAGATTGTGTCAGCATTGTGAACAAGTTCACCCTTTTTAAAAGTTTTGAATACAATTCTGTTAGCAAGTTCGCTTTTTAATGTGTCGCTTAGTTTTATGTACTTTTCAAAGTGTTGAAATATTTCGTCTGTCTGTTCGATATTCTGTCTTTTTATTGTTGGTTATAAGGTTGCACTCGCTTTTAGCTAACGATTGAGTATTTCTGCAAGCAGGGGTCCGATAGCTATCGGATTCATTGCTGTTCATACCACGGAACTAAAGCCGACCCGATATCTATCGGGTGAAAAACTAAAGTACAAGATAACAACAAAAAGTCCAAAAGTATTCCGTCCGCCGGAACTGCTGCTGATAAAGAACTGCAGCCGATTGTATCAACGTCAAGTCGTGCTTGCAGCAATACTTTTGTTGTGCGTTCGCCTTATTCGCTATTGAACTATTTAAAAAATCAGTCTGCGAAAAAAGATAAAGCAAAAGGATTGTCTACAAGCCAAAGCCAAACACCATCTGCATTTTTACGCATTATATGTGCGGAAGCACCTTGCATTTTGATTGAATTTCCTTGCGGGTCGGTAGCTGTCATAGTCCATTTGTCTAAACGATATATCAGGTCATTGCCGACTGCTGTATTTTTGTGCTTATAAATTTTAAGGTCAGGTTTCATGTTGCAGAGATTAGCAACAACCTTTTCTATATTGGCAAGTCCACTAATTGCTTTTCCGTCCTTGTCCATATACACTCCTTCTGGGTCAAAGCAAGTCATAGCATTTTTTAAATTACCCTCCCGAATGC
>JBBQTZ010000124.1:0-12850 GCA_038234405.1 Chitinophagales bacterium | reverse complement strand
AGCACAGTAGCTATTTATAATTGGGCAGATACCAAAACCTTATCTGGTTTAAATAGTTACCGGCTAAAAATGATGGATAAAGATGGAAAATTTACCTACAGTAAAATTGTAGCTGTTAAAATCAACGCACCAGAGGGAAATGTAAAAGTGTATCCTAACCCGGTAACAGATGGAAATATTAAAATAAACTTTTCAGGTATGCCAAAAGGACGTTACCATATTAACCTTATTAATGCGGCGGGCCAAATTGTTTTGGAAAACAACCTGGAACTTGAAAATGAAAATACTATAAAAGAAATAATGATTGGAAACGCATTCCCAAGCGGCACTTATCAGTTGGATATCAGCAACAACAGTAACTACCGAAAAAATATAAGTGTAATGATTGAAAAATAAAAAAGTTTGATGATTCTACGCATAAACAACCACGCCTTTTTCCGTGGTTGTTGTTTTTTTATCAGGCCTTACCTGCTTGAAACTATCTTTGTATTTCAGTAAACCCAGCTTCCGTTTTTTACTATAAGAAAAATGGGATCCATCTTAAATTCTCGCAGCAACAAGCGGTCGGTGAGGATACCGACCACTGTTGGGCCTCGGTCGGTGTGCTCACCAACCGAAATCAGGAGCGACAATTTTGGATGCACCCGAAAAATGTAAACCCATTTTAGGAGAATATTTTAAGTGTACTTTTATAACAGGATTAGTAAACAAAAGCATAAAGTTATTTCAGTAGGAGACGCAGTTACCGGAAAGGTGCGTAAACTATTTGTTTATTATCATGCAACCGTTCACCATTTTAAAATGCCGTTATTAATAAACCTATGCAGAGAAAAATGAGGGAATCGCAATAGAATGTATTTTTGAAGGTTAAATTACATAGTTGCTTTGAGTTGCTGCTATAAAAGTAAGTCAGCTTTAACCGTTGTTTTTTTTGTGTAGGCAAACAGCAAAATACTTTAATAGATTTGATTGAAAAGTTTCGAAAAAAAACTCTACAGTATGATGAAGGCTTAAAAGTAATTTTTTATTCAAAGACATCATTACTATTTTAATTGAATAATTTGGTTTTTGGGATTGCTGCCAGTTTTAAACAATCTACAAATGGCAAAAAAATTATTTTCGATTATCCTATGTGTATGCTTTACTACTTTTGCTTTTGGGCAAAATGATACTGCTATTATATCCAATGATACAAGAGGTAAACCAGGAGCTGTTATAAAAAAACTTACAGGTAATATTTTTAACCGGTATTTTAACGATTCAACCAGCCCGGAAAAACCAAAATTTTTATTGTATCCAACGGTTGCATTTACGCCGGAAACAAGCTGGGAAATTGGTATTTCTGCCTTGCTGCTGTATTACGCCAAAAGAGATACAACTAACCGCCTGAGTGAGATACAATCACTAAATTTTTACACGCTTAATAAGCAATACGGAGCCTGGTTTGAGCATTTTATTTACACTGATAAAGACAAGTGGTTTTTTCTTGGAAGATTACGGTTTCAAAGGTTTCCGTTGCTGTATTATGGCATTGGACCGTCCGCTAAAAAAGAAGATGAATTACTGGTGAATTCTAATTATATTTTAATACGGGAAAGAGTTCTTCATAAAATTGCACACAATCTTTTTGCCGGGCTTGAAATTGATTTCCAAAAATTATATAATGGCAGTATTGATCAAATGGGCAGCACGTTGCCAGCACCACCGGGCAGCGCCGGTACGCAAAATATTGGCCTTGGTGCAGGTATTGTTTATGATACAAGACACAATATACTCAATGTGCGAAATGGCAATTTTGCAGAAGTTGCCTGGTTAAACTATTCACCATCGCTTGGCAGCGACTATACATTTCGCTCTTTAACATTTGATGGCCGGGCATACCGAACTGTAAAGAAGAACCAGGTATTTGCAGCTCAGTTGTATGGCCAGTTTATTGGCGGCAATCCCCCCTTTAACCAAATGGCGCTGGTAGGTAATGAAAGCCTTATGAGGGGTTATTATACGGGTCGTTACAGAGATAAAAATTATATTGCTGCACAGGCCGAGTATCGTTTTTTGCCATTTGGATTTAGCAAACGCTTAGGAGCCACTGCGTTTATAGCTTCGGGTGTAGTTGCGCCGGCATTCAATAAATTTTCTATCAACAATATTTTGCCATCTGCCGGGGTAGGACTGCGTTATCTTGTTTTCCCTAAAAAGGATATTTTTTTAAGATTTGATGTTGGGTTTACAAAGGAAGGACCAGCATTTTATATTTTTTCCGGAGAGGCTTTTTAAGTATGGCAAATTGAAATGTGGTGATAGTTAGGTTAATAAGTATCCAGATCCGCCAAATGTACTGCTTACACTCTATCCCAATCCCTTGCCAGTTGGCATTATTGAGCTTGGTTTACATTACCGCCTGCAAAATAATTGTAGCACACAAAAGGCGCAGGTGGATATCTGCGCCTTGTGCATGTGTAACCGTTATAATAGCTTTAATTAAAACGTCCATTCTGGCCTAATAAAATGGCAGGTGTAGCCATAAGGATTTTTCTGCAGGTAATTCTGGTGTTCTTCCTCCGCATTCCAAAAATCGGTGGCAGGTACTACTGCGGTAACAACCGGCCCCGGCCATTTGCCAGAAGCATTTAATTCACTGATCAATATTTCGGCTGTTTCTTGTTGCCCTTCATCCAAATAAAAAATAGCGGAGCGGTAAGACAAGCCACGATCATTTCCCTGCCTGTTAAGGGTGGTAGGGTCATGTATCTGAAAAAAGAATTCCAGCAAACTGCGGTAAGATATTACAGCCGAATCAAATTGTATTTCGATACCCTCTGCATGGGTGCCATGGTTGCGATAAGTTGCATTGAGCACATCGCCGCCTGTGTACCCTACAACAGTTGAATGAATGCCGGGTAATTTGCGAATGAGTTCTTCTACTCCCCAAAAACAGCCACCGGCCAGTATTGCTTTTTCCATAATTATATCTTTTGTTTGATGCAAAGTTAGTCTTGATAGATGAAAGCTGCTGTGTTTGTCTAATGTCTATCGGGGAAATCAGTTACACAGAGCCATATTTTGTGGAGGCATTAATTAAGGCATTTGTAATAGTTTGAGTGAGGGCGTGAGTCGTTTAACGATTTGCTTCGCTTAACCAGTGAAATTGCTTTTCAGCTAGTTGAAAATGCCGGTTGCTTCTTCTTAATTCTATAAACAACGAATCATTATTTTTCAATCCACGGAGTTGGATTGTATTACTGTCTAGCTGCAGGTAATAAAAACTGAAAAGGTCAACACTATCCTGCATGTTCTTTTTAAAATTTACAATTGGCTGCAATGTATCTACCGTAAAAGAAAAATAGCCCCGGCCATAGCGCCGCCGGAAACTGCTGTCTTTGGTTTGAATGCTACCCATACCATTCGTTTCTATTATTAAATCCTGCCACCGCAGCGTATCATTTACCAAGGCAGGTATCGTATCATTATTCACCACATAGTTTACTACATCGTACACACCGCTTTTAAAATTTTTATCTTCTGTGGCAGTTGCAACTTCTCTGGAGTATTGGAATGCCCCATAAAATGATTGCCCCATCATAATAAATATTCCAAGTTTTAGCACCATCCTTGTTATCCGCATCCATTTTTTTGTAAGGGGATAATGGTAAACGGCGCAAATACCTGCAGGCCTGTTCAATACGAAGAAACAAAGAATTCGTTCCGATTCATTTACCATAAGGTAGAGGCACATCAGCACCAGGTTTATTGAATATAGTTTCACGGGTATGTCGTAGCAAAGGTTCAGCATCATTACATTTATAAAAACTGCCGTAGCTACCAAGGTGCCCATGGTGGCAGTTCGCCTGTACAACAACAGCAATGCTGCAAACACTTCCATCACACCAGAAAATATTTCGTAGGGCGTGGAGTAACCAATAAACAACCACGAAAAACGCATGGGCAGCAAGTCGCCAAGCGGTGTTGCCAACTGGCTCAGCATTGGAAACGGCATTTGCAAAGCAAACACTTTTTGAATACCATAAGCAAATGCAGTAATTGCCAGCGTGTACCGCAGTAAAAGACACAGTAAATAATTTAACTGTCGGTAGCCCCCTCGTTTGCGGTCAATAACAGACCATATTAAAGCACCAGTAACACCTACGTAAAGCAGTAGGTAATTGGATGCCCAGTCAAAAGAGGTTTCACCGCTTCCGTTATACACCTGCTGTACCTCTTTTACATGGAACACCTGAAAAAATTGTCTATTGGCGGCAATTACACTCCATTCCATAAAATTGTGGTAGAAACCTAAGCCATAACTTATACCGGGAATATCAGCAAGCCAATCCCATGGTGCATTGTACAAGATAAAGTAGATGCAAAAAAAACGAAAGAAAACTTTTTTCAATAACGGCCACGGAGTATTGAGCTTTGGTATGCTGATGGACATGGTAACAGGTTTATTTTAATAAATATAAGCAAATGTGGATGAAAATTAGTTGATACCATTGCCAGGATTAACACCGTCAACAACCGGCAGCTATCGGCTCTGTCGCCTACTGAAGCTTTTGGTGAGGAATTATCAATACAGGAAGGAAATCGGCCCGAACTTTTTTCCTTTTTTAATGAAAGCATGTTAAACGTTACGAAACAAATCAGGTGCTGCAGCTTCGCTTTTTCAGTCCCCCGATCAGGTATTCCTCTTTCTGCAATTTTTATTTTGCAATTGCAACAAACAAAATAAACGCTGAGTTCCACATATAAATTTGTGAAATTTAATTAATGGTTAGGTTTTAAAAAGCCTTTACCGTAGGTTTGAATAAATCAAAACTATGCACATGAAAATCAAAAACTTTCTGTTTAGCCTTTTTGCAATATTAACTTTTATCGATTGCACAATAGCAGATGCCCAAACAGTATTACCCTTCAACCCTAAAGTAGTAAAAGGAAAATTAGACAACGGACTTACTTACTACATTTTACCTAACAAAAAACCCGAGAACAAAGTAGAGCTGCGACTGGCGCTGAATGCTGGAGCAATTAACGAAGATGACAACCAGCAAGGATTGGCGCATATGGCCGAGCACATGGCCTTTAACGGAACAAAAAATTTTAAAAAGAACGACATCATATCTTTTTTGCAGGATATTGGTGTAGGCTTTGGCAGCGACTTAAATGCATATACCGGCTTTGATGAAACTGTGTATATTTTACCTATCCCTACCAGCAAGCCGGAAAATCTTGAAAAAGGATTCCAGGTATTGGAAGACTGGGCACACAATGTGTCTTATAACAACGATGATATTGATGGCGAGCGTCCTATTATTTTGGAAGAAAGCCGCCTGGGCAAAGGAGCCGACGACCGCATGTTTAGAAAGCTCTATCCCAAACTCTTTAAAGGTTCCCTATATGCCAATCGTTTACCCATTGGTATTGACAGTATCATAAAAAGTTTTCCTTATGATGAAATTAAAAGATTTTATAAAGACTGGTACCGTCCTGATTTAATGGCTGTAATAGTAGTTGGTGATATAACCGTTGAAAAAGCGGAAGCTTTAATTAAAAAGCATTTTACCGGTCTAAAAAATCCTGAAACCATCAGGGAAAGAAAATATGCAGCAGTTCCAGCTTATACCAGCTCAGATGCTTTGGTAGTAACCGATAAGGAAGCCACAAGTTACCAGGTGAGCGTGCAATATCCAACTTTTGTAAAACAGGATCTTGTAACAGATATTGATTATAAAAATCAGCAAATCCGGTCTTTGTTTTCTTCCATCTTTAATCAACGTTTACAGGAACTTACACAAAAAGAAAATCCACCTTACCTGTATGCTTATGGAGATTTTGGTTCCTATGCAAGAGGATATGATGCGTTTTCACTGGCAGCAGGATCTGGCACTAACAATCCAACAACAGCGCTTACAGCTTTAATGACAGAAGTTGAACGAGCCAAACGTTTTGGCTTTACACAGGCAGAATTAGAACGGGCTAAAAAAAGCTACCTGAGCAGGATGGAGAAAGCTTATAACGACAGGGATAAAACTGAATCAGTTGCCCTGATAGATGAACTGGTGCGTAATTTTCTGGAAAAAGAAGCCATGCCCGGTATTGAGGTTGAATATGAATTGACAAAAAAGATGCTACCAACCATTACGCTTGAAAATATCAATGCTGTATTAGATGTAATAAAAGGAGATAAAAACAAACTGGTGGCGGTAATGGGGCCGGAAGGAACCGATAAAATGATTTTGCCCGATAGTATGAAACTGATACAAACGCTTGCATCTGCTGAAAAGGCAGACGTAAAAGCGTATGAAGAAAAAGTGATTGCGGCTAATCTTTTGAGTAAGGAACCCAAAGCAGGTAAAGTGGTGAGTAAAATTGCGGATATTAAATTAGGCACTAACACATTAAAATTATCAAACGGCGTTACGGTTACTTTAAAAAAGACAGACTTTAAAAATGATGAAATCATCATGTCTGCGGCAAGATATGGTGGTAAAAATGCTTATGGTTTAAAGGATAAATTTAATGCAGAATATGCTACACAAATAGCCGCCACTATGGGTTTTGGAAATTTCTCTCCTACCGATTTAAGAAAATCTCTGGCAGGAAAAACAGCTTCTGCAAATGATATCTTCTCTGATACAAAGGATGGTTTTAGCGGCAGCAGTTCTGTAAAGGATGTGGAAACGATGTTGCAGCTTTTATACCTGCATGTTACGGCACCTCGAAAAGACACAGCCCTGTTCAATTCCTTTATCCAAAAAAATAAATCGCAATTGGCAATGCTAAGTTCTAATCCGCAGGCAGCCTTTGTAGATACCTTTTACAAAACCATGTTTAACAACAATCCGCTGGCACCGGTGGCTGTACCCCATGCAGAATATTTTGACAAGGTGAAGCTAGACAGGGCGATGGAAATTTATAAAGAGCATTTAGGCGACGTGAGCGGAATGCAGTTTGCCTTTGTTGGAAATATTGATGAACAAAAATTAATTCCATTAATTGAAAAATACATCGCATCGCTTCCTTCAAGCGGTAAAAAATTCACTTTTACCGATAATAAAGTTCGTACAGCAAAAGGTAAAATAAATTTGAATGCTTATAAAGGCAAAGAGGAAAAGAGTTTGATTCTGGCAGTATTTGCAGGTGAAACACCCTTTAGTGAAGATGAAGCTTTAAAAGCAAGCGCATTAACCGAAGTGCTGAATATCCGCATTATTGAAGAGCTGCGAGAAAAAGTGCAGGGTATTTATGGCGGCGGTATTTTTGGAGGCCTTGAAAAAGTGCCCTATAACTCTTACTCCTTTATAGCACAATTGCCTTGTGGACCTGAAAAAGCCGATACCCTTACCCAGGCTTTGCAAATTGAAATTGCTAAAATTCGTAAAAATGGTATAGAAGAAAGCTACCTGTCGAAAGTAAAAAAACAATGGCTGGAAACGTATAAAGAAACCATCAAAAGCAATGCGGCATGGGCTGGAAATATTATTAGCAGTAAAGTTGAAGGAGAAAACATTGATCGTTTTGTGAACTATGAAAAATATGTTGAAAAACTAACAACTGCCGATATAAAAAAAGTAGCCAATACCTACCTGAATGGAAATAATTTAATGATTGCAACTCTAATGCCGGAGAAATATGATCCCAACTATGAGATTACCACCGGTAACCGCAAGAATGTAGTGATGAAAAACATTGATGTAAAATCGGCTGATATTAAAATTGAACTGTACGACAATGGCGATGTAGATGGAGATGAAGTAACGGTTTATTTTAATGGAAATGTTATCAGCAGTAAACAAAAGCTTACAGAAAAGGCAATAACCATCAATGTAAAGGCAATTAAAAATGCCAGCAACCAACTGGTTATGTATGCCGATAATCTTGGAACAATTCCACCAAACACTGCATTGATGAAAGTGTATTGCGATGGACAGGTGTATGAAGTAAGAATGGAATCTGATGAAAAGAAAAACGGAGTAATTCGGTTTTCATTTAAATAGAAATATTCCTGATAGTAAACGCCGCAGCTTAAACAACTGCGGCGTTTTTTTGCCTTTTACCACAATTGTTATTGCTGAGTTTTTTTTATTGGAATGGTTTTTTAGCTGCTGTAATAACAGACATTTATAAATAATTGGCAAACACCCAATAGAGTGGGGGGCAATGAAAGAAACTTATTTTTTTATGCGACCAAGTAAGTTAGAAATAGCCATTATTTATCTTTGTTTTTTATTTCCTGCATTCGCATTGGCATGGCATCAACCATATCAAAAATAACTTTTGCATTTACCAGTTTATATGATCTAAATTTTTCTCCACCATCTCTGCCAATAAGTAGCAGCATAAAACTACTGTCAATTGGAACTTTCCAACTAGTAAATTTATTTTTATTTTCTTTGTTCAGGCAAAACTGCTCAACAACAATATCCCTTTCATTCATTTCACTTTTAGATTCCGAAAAAATTTGAACTTGTTTATTAAGCATGGCACAGTCACCGTTTCCAAATACCAGTAATTTTCTTGGTGGGTTTTCCATAAATTGAAAGATTATCAACAGTAACCAAACAGAAGCTTTTAAATACATATTTTAAAAACAACCAACTACACAAAATGGTTTGGCTATGAATAAGTAATTGTTTATTTGAGACAATCTTTTATTCCAATTCCTGTCTTCAATAATCACTTGGTTGCCGGCAATTTCTCTTTGCAAAGCCAAACGCAGCGGCAATGGAGAAAATTTCTAGCACTTTTTATTCAAGGCCATAAACAGTCTTCGTTTACGAACAAAATACCTACTCCTTAAAAAATATTATGAAAAAATTTTCCACTTTCAAATGTTTAACAGTTGTGTTGCTTTCTTTGTTACTGGGATGTGGCGATAATAAACAATATACCTACATAGAAATAATGCAGAAAGAGGTTAAATCAGAGGATGCTTTAAGAAAGTATAAGGCTGCTCAAACTATTTCCCGGCCTACTGATTCTGCAGCTTACGTGGATGCATTTGTTAAATTTTGCACCTCCCTCAGCGTTCATGAAAAGGTTTATTCCGCAGGCGACAAACTATTTTTCCATCCTGCAGGCTTTATGTTGATGAATGAAAACGGCATTGTTATTTCTAATTCCGTTACTTTCAAAAATAAAGACAGCGTAGAAAGGCAAATAGAGAGGGAAATTAAGGAATTGACAAAATTGACAAGGTAATAAGTAGTTGGATGTTTATACATCTTCCATGGGCTTAATGATGCTATAGTTGTTGGCTTACTCTACAAACTCCTTACTGCCACATTTTACTAGCAGCCAATTGCCTCCTCCTTTTGTATGGGTATTATACTGAAAAATAGTTGGTTGAACAGTCTGCGCTATAGCCTGGTATTGGGTTTTAAATAAGTTTAGTTACAATGGTTCTTACCCTCCCCACAGCATTGCCAAAAGCGATAAATATTTACTTATAATTGATCTGCCTTGTAATGGTTACATCGGTTATTTGATCATCATCTGCTAATAATATTGCCTTGCTCAATATTACTGAAAGGCCGCTATCTCCCTCAAAGGGAATAAAGGTATTATCAGGTATATCTTTTTTGCCACGATCCGGCACAATACATAAATACTGATCATTAGGCTCCATTAAAATATTGGTGCTGCCAATGTGAATTTTATAGGTACGCAGCTTGCCCTTGACCACTACACATTTATCCCTGATGGTAGCAACAATTGAAATTTTTAAACGGGGCAATAATTTTTCCAATATTTCTTTTCTTGTTTTTGCCACTTCCGTTAAGTCGCCAAAAGAATAAGATTGCCAGTAATCTCTATAGGCGGGAAGCCCACCGCCATCCCGCCAGTTGGGATCATTACCAATGCTGGCAACACCTACAAAAAGATCCACATCTCTCATCACTTCACTTAAAGCAAGCCGTGGTACTTCTATCAATTCAAGCACCTGGCTGGTAAGTGTATTGATAAACCTTACCTGGTCCGTGGCCACATACAGCCAAATTCCAGTATCGTTCATTGCATCATCTGCATTTACTTCGTTAATCCAGTATTCGGCTTTAAGATTATAATCGCTTAAATAAATTTCGGCTATGCCATGTTCAACACCATTATCAAAAGCGCCCAGTAATGAATATTTCCAGCCCCTTGATTTTGCCAAAGAATTAAACTGGTGTTGTTTTAAAATATGAGCTGCCATGCGGTTGCTGTAGGTACGGGTGTTTATTTCTGCATCGGTAAGAATATATACTTCCCTGAAAACCTGTTTTACAGGCTGGGTTATTTTTTTATCCAGCATACATTCACGCCATGCTTTTACAGCTTCCACAGTTTCAAAAACGGGATGCCACAATGATATCACCGCATCTGCCGGCAATTGAGTAAAGCATATATCGCCTTTGTTATTTATCCAGTTACCATTGTGATAATAAGCACTTGTTTTTTCATCTGCTGTTTGAATCACCCACACTATTTTTTTTGTGATCCAGCTCATTAATCCATGCTGCAGGTAAAATTCATGGAAGCTTTGAGTAGTTAGCGTTCGGTTTGATTTAAGCATTCTGTCCATCCTGTCTCGCTGTGCGCCGGTGGAAAGGTCAATTTGTTTGATGGTATCCTGTATCCGTTTAAGTTTGGCGGCATACTTTTCTTTTACAAAAGCTGGTATTGCTTTTTGCGTAGTACCATCTGGTTTAAACCAGTTAACCGTAGATTTACCTGCGCCTGTTATTTCTACGATTGCTTTATAGCCATCGAATTCATAGTCCCTTTTACCCTCAACCAAATCATAATCATCCACAGCCATATCTTCAATTTCATGAATGGTAACGCCTTGTTTTTCGGCTGCTTCGCTCAGGTATTTATCAATGAGGTTTTGTGTATTGTTTTGTTTGATGCGGAGTTTTAAACGGGAGAGATGCCCCACGCCATCAAGCCCTTTTGAGTTGGCAAGCACATACAGGCATGCATTGCCAAGGCCTGCTGCGGCCGGGCCTTTGTCGGGTATTTTTTTAAAGCATCTGTCAGCAAGCAGGGCCGTGTTGAGCAACGTATTTTTATCGTGAAAATGCACACACATCCACACCAACCCTTTCATTATATCAAGGTTAGGTGGTGCAATAAATTCGTAGTTTGTATAGGTATGTTGCTGGCCGTTGCCGTAGGTATAGGTATGTTGTGTTTCTTTCTCTTTTAACTTTGTAATAAATTCCATCCAACCGGTTACTGTTTTTTTAAATTTATCGGTGTTTAGTTCTTTACAAATTTCTTTTGATTCGTCGAGCAGTTTTTTTGATGGCTTTGCGCCGCTTGTTTTTAGTGCCAGCGCCATTAGTTTAAACCATAGTTGCTGTTCTGTACCGGTAAAAGATTTAAGTGTATTATTGGCATTGTCTGCAAATTCATCAGCACCGGGAAAGTAAACAGGTTTTACAGTAGTTGCGGAGTTAGCTGAGGCAAATAATATAGCTTCTATTTTTTCTGTAAGCTTTGCTTTCGCTTTTTCTTCCTGATGATGTTCCACCGCTTCCACTGCTTTTTTTAGTTGCTGAAGGCTTTGCTGTATGGTTGTGCTGATGCCTTTTTCTTTTACCACCCGATCGAGCTGCGTAATAAATAAACCTATGGGCCAATTGAATAAATTTTTGTGCGAATACAGGTTGGTATTGATGAAGATGTTGGTGAGTATCGAAATATCTTCTTCGTCAAATTGCATTTTCAATTTGAGGAGATGGCGAAACAGCGTATTGGCTATATTGGCTTGTTGATAGTTGTTATCATCAGAACTAAACGATTTTGCACTTGCGTAAAAAGCACTTACGGTGGTTGCTGCATAAATAATAAATGCAATTTTTTGTTTGTCGGGTAATGGAAATAACACTTCCTGATAAGTATCAGATTCAAGTGGGTTGAACGACCAGAAGTTGATGTCTTTCTTTTTGCATTCCTGTTGCAACCTGCGGATGATATCTTTAAAAAGCTTACCATCATTATCTGCCTTAATGCCTGCCAAATTTTTAAAAATATCAAATAGTCCCATACATTTTTATCCTCCAACGAGTGGTGTAAGTTGTAAAAAGCTGATATTGGTTTGTTCGTTTATTGAAATCATTTGGTCAAGGCTTTCTGCCTGTATATTATCTATTAAAACAAAATAGGCATTTTTTTTAAAAGCATCCAAAGCCACAAGGCCTTGCTGTTCCGGATCTACTTTTCTTTTTGCTTTTAGTTTATAACCATTCAATGTTTTTTCTGCCTCACCAGGCTCTACAAGTCCACGGAAATACTCCGGCATTTTGTTATTGTAGTGTTTCACTTCTGCCATTACTCTTTTTATGATAATTTCTTTTACGGTTACAAGTTCATCTGAAAATGAAACAGCAATTTCATTGGTGATTTTGCCAATGGCGGTTGTGTCTTTAAGGTGCAGGGTTATCATTTATAGTAAGTTTAAGTAAATGTAATTCATATTCAATTACAGCGCAGGCAATTTCCAATGTAAAGTACTGTGTGTTGCTAAAGGATATTGCTTTTAAACATGCAGAATGCAGACGCTAGACACAAGCCTACGGTGCAGAAATCAGTACTCTTCTCTTTTACTAATCTTGATGACTCGTTCTAAAATAACTTAACATTACTTTTTACTAATGCTACTATAAATTGTAAATCTATTTTTAGGCAAGATTTCCATTATCCATGTGCAAAATCCATTTCAAAGTCACCTTTTATTCTTTCCATTGAAGGGTTAAAATAGCCAAATTTCAGGGCCGGAAATTCTTCACGGATTAATTCAAGCATTTGTTTTACTCCCATACATTCACCGGTTTCTGTTACGCCAATTTTACCGAGGTACCAATCC
>JBBQTZ010000123.1:0-12870 GCA_038234405.1 Chitinophagales bacterium | reverse complement strand
GTTTTGTACTATTGCTACGGCCATGCCGGGTATTTGCCAAACCTGCATTTCTTTTTGTAAATAGCTATTAAACGCAGCAATATTTTTACTTAATACTTGCTTTTTTGATTGTGCAGTACTGCCTGTAACTATGGCAAGGATGAGTAATTGGGTTAAAAATATTTTCATTAATTTTTAAAAACAAGATAGGTATTTGAAATTATAAAGCAATAGCAGCTAGGGAAATGTTTTAAAATAGGCTAGGTTACTTACTGATGTTTTAAAAAATAGTTGAGTTTGGCAGCAGTAGCAAAAAAGTTAAAATGCCGTATAAATAATTTCAAAACTCTTATTGCCAACCAATATTTAATAAAATAAACTTTTATCCATAATATTTTTTTTATTTGTACAATATCTTTTAAATCATGGTTTTAGTGATGCGTTAATACTAAAATGTACAATGCGTTCGTTTTGTTAAAGTTAATAAGAATATAAAAATCCAATACCCCCTATGAAACCTATTACTTCACAGCAAGAAATTCTTGTGCTTACCAGCACCGAATTTCCCAAACGAGGGCATCTGAAAAATGATGCTGCTACACCAGTTAATAACCTGCATGAAAAAGAAAAACTAAAAGAAGATTGCAGGCAAGGTTTGTTAAATGACAGACTTCCGGAAGCATTTGCACTTGCAGACCCCAATGCCGAAATGTATATTTTTAAAATGTGGGATAAGAAGCATTTTCTGTTACTGGAAATGGGCGAATCATTTGTAGAAATTGAATCATTTTACTCAATCAACCCTTATCATTTTATGCCAATGAAGTTTTTTAATTGATGCTACGTAACGGTTTAAAAAAAGTTTAAATACCAACATTTAACAGGTGTTAAATATATTGTAACTGTATGTAAGGCGAACTAACTTTTGTTTACTTTTTTGCCATTGAAATAATTACTTTATTCAAATAAGCCTAATTGAACAGGTTTACCAATGATGGAGATAATGTTAATATTATTTATGGGTGGAGCAGTAATAGTAAATACGCCTGTTTGCTCATAGCGTGAAGCTACTATAACGGATGTATTGGCAGAATATGGAGCAAATAGTTCCCCTGCAATGGCAGGTGAATTATTTTCTTTAGATAAATGGGAAAGTAATAAGTGCGACATAAATACTGGCCGGTGGTTGATAAACAATTCAAGCGCCTGCCTGTTGGAAATGTGCCCTTGCCCTCCCCGTATGCGATTTTTAAGGTGCTGAGGGTACCTGCCATTCTCCAATAAATTTTCATCGTAATTGGCCTCTAAAAATGCAGCATGGCATTGTTTAAAATAATGTACTACCTGTTTGCAAGCAATGCCAATATCCGTAATTACCCCAACGGTTACTCCTTGGTGGCTAATAATAAAGCTGTGTGGGTCTATAGCATCATGCTGTTTAGAAAACGGGGTTACCAGTAGGTTTCCAATAGCAATTGGCTCATTTGCAACAAATTTTTTAGTAAGATGACTGATAAGAAAAGGGCCGTTTTTAGCTGTTGCAGCGGTAATATAAACGGGTAAATTATACTTATTTGCAAAAGTAGATACACCCCTTATATGGTCGCCATGTTCATGCGATACAAAAATGGCCTTTACCAGGTTGATAGATAACCCGGCCTTTTTCATTCGCTTTTCGGTTTCTCTGCAAGAAATACCCACATCTACCAAGATGGCTTCCGTTTGGTTGCCTACATAGTAGCAATTACCGTTACTGCCAGAGTTGAGTGAACTTATGAATAGAGACATTGTGCTGCAAAGAAAACTATTTTTATGCGGATTGGTATTGAGTACTTTTTTTATTGTACGTAACTGCTTTTATACGATTGCTATGTTATTGTAAAAATGCCCAAAGTTTTGTTCTAAATTTTTAATTGCAAAAGCTATATTTATTTAATTCACCTTATATATCATTGTTTGTTCACAGGGTTTATCCTCACAAATAAAGTTGGGTGCTTTAGTACTAGCTCTTTCCCCTATAGCCTTTATGATATTCAACCATTTAGGGTTGCTTTCTTCTCTGTTGCGAAGATTATTTCTTATGGTTTGCCAAAAACTTTCTGTAAAAAAACCACCAAAATTAGCTGTAGAACCGGCAAGTTGTCCTTTTTTTGCTGCAGCAAGTAAAAATGAGCTTCGGGTATTTTCAAATAAATTTACCGTAGCCTTTTTATTCCATCGTGGAAAAGTTTCCATCGGCGAAATTATAATTGAGTCTATGTAGCGCTCCATTTCTACATAAGTGTTACAGCAATCTGCCATTACTATATTAAGCCCTGCTCCCTTTGCCTTTATACTGTTGTAAATACTTTCAATATTAAGGGTAGATGCCCTTAAAAAAGTTTGGCTTTCTGCATCGCCTTCCCATAAAGCCAATTGTGGAAATTGATGAACTTCATCATTTCGATAACTAAAACCATGGCCTGAAAATGTAAAAACAACAATGTCATTCTTTTTTGGATGTAAGTTTTTAATTGCTGTATTTACTGATGTAACATTGTAATTGTTGTCTTCAATTTTAATAGGCTTAAATGTAAGGTTGATAAAATTGGCAACATCTCTAAAAAAATCATTGATGTTTTTTGAATCTTCTTTACAAGCTTCAAATATAGATTTGTCTTTTACATCAGTAGTTGTAATACAATATAAAGTAGGCCTGTTGCGGTATCTGACAGTATTTAATTGAGTTGCAGTAAATTTTTTTATTGAATTTAATTCTACATTAGTAAAGTATCCGCTAAGCTTTTCTCTTGTTAATTCAGTGGCATTTAGTAGCCTTGCCCTTGTTATGTCAGATGCTACCCCGCTAAATTTATAACCTGTAGCATCTGGTTTTTCCTGGTAAGCAAATACGGGTTTAAAAAATATATTTTCGCCAAAATTATATTCCCACAGTATTGGAATACTGTCTGTACAAGGTAAAAATTTGCCGTTTGATTTATTGTTTTTTTTCAACCATACATCCATATAATTAAAGTCATAATCCTTTTTACCGCTTATTTTTTTTACTACTTCTGCTTTAATAAAAAGAAAACTATCGTTGGTAGGAGGATAATAAAAAAATTCTGTTGAGGCTGGAATTAAATCCATGTCAATGATCGTTTTTTCACTTGCTTTTTGCTGTGGTATTTGTAGCCTTAAAAACCCGTTTTTATTTTGATCAATACTTAAATAGGCCTTGCATTTTAACCCTTGCAAACTGCTGATAGCGCATTGCAATTCAAATACATCCTGACAGGTACAAATGCTACTCACAAAAAACGTACAGTAAACGAACAGCAATATTTTCATGTAGATTAATTTAAACTTTTAAATAAATTTTTGTACAAATAATAACGGGTGATCACAGCGTTTAAAGCAAAATTTGGCATGCAAACACCCACTTTCCCTTTTAATAAATATAAACGAATCTATAATAAAGGCGTTCAATTTTTGGTATTCATTTCATAATTAAATTTTATTTAAATCAAATTAATATCAATCTTTATTTGATAAAAAATGTATTGATATTCAATGGTTTAGATGATTTGTATTACCCCTAAGAGGGTATTGCTGATACCATTTTGATTAAATAACTTGCAGTCTATTAAAATATGTTATTATTTAATCGGGTAACTTATTACAAAAGAAATTTACTTACGGTAGCCACAAATGATTACTTCGTATCACCAACAGCCAAAACCTAAGTTAAAAATTAATAAATGTTACTCTCTAAAAAAGCAGGTAAATAATATTTTTAGCAATTGTATTCAACTTTAAAAGTTTTCAAATTCAATTGTTGTTTAAAATTATCTATTTAAATTAAAATGTGTATTTATTTACCCTATTTATTTTTCAATATCTCAAAACGTCAACTTTCTTTATGAGTTTTTTTAATTTTTTTTATAGGAAAAGGAAAATATCCACCGAAAGTATAGCTGAAACTAATCAAAATTGTTTTCCTAAAGGTGAAGCAGATATGATTGCAGGAACCAACGAAGTTATATTGATTCTTGAAGGTAAAATAAGTAGGGCAGAAGCAAGGGACATATTTATAAAGTGTGTAAATATGAGCTGTGAACCATTAAAATTGGATAGAGACAGACTTGTTGCAAATTTGGAGGAAAGTTCCGTTCATTACTTTAATAATGCCCAAACAGACAAATTTTTGAGTTATTTAACTGCCTTAACTGTGGCAAGAAATATTTTTGATTGTAGCCCTATAGATGTAGAAAGAGATGGTGATGGATATATTTGGTAAATAAAATAGCTTAATTGTATGCAAAACAAATACTTTTAAGCTTTCTGATCTTTTCTACTTTAACCTATACTATACTATGCGGTTTAAAAAATCTATTTTCTTTCTGGTACAATTTACCTTTTTTATTGCAGGCGTTTTTGCACAGCAAAACACATCGCCAAAATATTACCTCAATTATGATGAAAAACCGATAGCTCAATCAAAAGCTATTTATTTGATGATTGCATATAAAAATTTACCTACAGATACTATTTGGCAAAGAGAATTGTATTACAACAGGTTAAAGCCGGTTTTAATTGCAAAAGGTTTGTGTTTAGATTCTGCAGGTTTACTTAAACAGGGTAAGTATTCATATCAACACGAGAGTGGTAAGCTAGCTAAGCAAGGTTTTTTTAGTAATAACTTAAAAACGGGTGAATGGAAAGAGTGGAGTGCAGCAGGAAAGTTAATTAGACAAGAAAATTATAGCAATGGGCATCTTGCCGGCCAATGTATTAGCTGGAACGGAGATGGCATTGTAACCGACTCTGTGTTGTTGGATAAGGAAGGCATAGGCAAAGGAATCGGTTTTTACACTGATGGAATTATTAAAAGCAGCGGGAATTATAGAGCGGGCATCAAAGAGGGCGAATGGATTTTTTATTATGATGTAGCTGGAAATAAAAAAAGTATGATTGCCAATTTTAGTAAAGATGAAGCAAAAACCTTTACCTGCTATACTATAAATGGAGAGGTGCAAACACAAGATTGTATTTTTGAAAGAGAGGCATCCTTTCCTGGAGAGGGGCAATCAGCGTGGGTAGCATATTTAGTGAAATCTTTGGAGAATGTAAAATCGGAAAAATACCTTGCCTCTGGTACTAGTCATGTGGTTATGCTTAAGTTTATAATTGATGTTGATGGATCAGTTACGGGTGTAGAAGTTGAAAATCCTGCAATAGAAAAATTAGAAGCCAAGGCCCGTGATATAATAAAGAAAAGCCCTAAATGGATTCCAGCAATTCAATATGGACAAAAAGTAAATGCCTATCGCCGGCAGCCATTAACCTTTGCAGTTGATTAAAAGCTGTTTGCTCAAAACAAATATTTAACGTTTAGCATACTTGGGATATTTGCTTTTAGTGAACCCTATCGTCCTTTTAGTAACACTTGCGGCTATTTCATTATTGCAGAGTTAATTGCTTTTAATGAACCCTATCGCCCCTTACGTCAATTTCTGTAATCATATTTCTCTCAAAATCGAGCCAGGCCTTCCAACGATTGCGCACTCTTTCTTTAGGAAAATATCTTTCTGACAGGTTGATAAACAAAGTGTAATGCCCGGCTTCACTTTCCATAAAACGACGATAAAATTTTCTCATGTACTCATCATCAAGCCCTTCGCTAAGTCTTTTAAAACGTTCACAACTTCTTGCTTCTATTAATGCCATTATTAACAACCTGTCCAATAAACGATCATCTACACTACCATCTTTTTTTTGAAATTCAAGCAGTTTATTTACATATTCATCTTTACGCTGTTTACCCAATTGTAAACCTCTTTTTTTAAGCTCAGCCAATACCAATCTAAAATGTCCCCATTCTTCGGTTACAATAGGCGATAATTCATCCACCATTTCTATCCTTTCTGGATAACGCTGAATTAATGAAATGCAGGTAGTGGCTGCCTTTTGTTCACAATAAGCATGGTCAGTGAGAATTTCTTCCAAATGCATTTCCGCCAGGTTTACCCAACGTGGGTCGGTAGGTAGTTGCAAGCCAAGTATATTTTTAACATCAATATTTTCAGTATTCATTCCTCAAAAATAAATAATTTCAATTTGTTTTGGATAAAAGCATTTCCTTAATTTACACCTTTAAATATTTTTATGAAACTGTTGCCATCCATTATCTCCGCTACTATTGCTACAACTTTTGTAGTAGTACTTAACACAAAAATTTTATTACCTGCACCTTTGGGCAAATTGCTAAGTCCACAACATGGTATTTGGCAAAATGCAGAGAATGCAAATCAGGATTTTTCTGCTGATTTAAAATTTCCTCAGCTAAAAGGTAAAGTAGAAGCATATTTGGATGAACGATTGGTACCGCACCTATTTGCCGAGCAGGAAAGTGATGTATTTTTTGTACAAGGATATATACATGCCAAATTTCGCCTGTGGCAAATGGAATTGCAAACACATGCGGCTGCCGGCAGGGCAAGCGAAATTATCGGCGCAAAGGCACTTGCACATGATAGAGAATTCAGGAGGTTGGGTATGACGTATGCTGCTGAAATTGCACTGAAAGAAATGGAAAGTGACCCTGAAACCAAAGCTACCTGCGATGCTTACACTAATGGTGTAAATGCCTACATCAATTCACTTACAGAAAGTCATTTACCGATAGAGTACAAGCTTATAGGCTATAAGCCTGAGCAATGGAGTAATTTAAAAACAGCCTTGTTTTTAAAATATATGGCTTATGATTTATCTGGCAATGATGATGATTTTGAAATGACCAATGCAAAAAATTATTTCAGTAAAGAAGATTTTGACTTGCTGTATCCTCAAAAGCAAGATTCTTTAGATCCTATCATACCACAAGGCACTATTTATCCTTCTCCAAAAGTTGCTATACAATTACCTGCTACCGCAGATTCTCTTTATTTAAATAGTACAACATTGCTTGCGCTGCAAAAACAAAAACCCGACCGTAATAATGGAAGTAACAATTGGGCTGTAAGTGCAAAAAAAACAAAGAGTGGTGCCCCAATTTTATGTAACGATCCACATCTTGGCCTCAATCTACCATCGCTATGGTTCGAAATGCAGTTAAGTACGCCCTCATACAATGCTTATGGTGCCACTTTTCCCGGTGCTCCTTATGTAATTATTGGCTACAACGATTTTTGTGCATTTGGTTTTACAAACGGTGGCAGAGATGTAAAAGAGTACTATAAAATTAAATTTAAAGATGATACCCGTAAAGAATATTGGTTTAACAATGAGTGGAAACAAACACAGTTTAGGGTTGAGAATTTTAAGGTAAAAGATAGCCTCAATTATATAGATTCTGTTGCCTACACTGTATTTGGTCCGGTGATGTACGATAAGAGTTTTAGTGGTGGAACGGCACCAAATAACACGTATTACGCACTCACCTGGACGTCGCATGCGCCTAGCAATGAACTAAAAATATTTCAACAACTCAACAGGGCAAAAAACTATGCAGATTATTCTCAAGCTGTACTAGCCCTGCATACACCCGGCCAAAACTGTGCTTTTGCCTGTAAAGATGGGGATATTGCTATTCGTACGCAGGGAGAATGGCCTGCAAAATGGAAAGGTCAGGGTGATTTTGTAATGCCGGGTACAGATAGCAGTTTTATGTGGCAGGCCATGATACCAATGGATGAAACTCCTTTTCAGTATAATCCGGAAAGAGGCTTCATTAGCAGCGCCAACCAAAAACCTGCAGATACTTCTTACCCTTATTATCTTGGTAGAAATTATCCACCTTACCGAGGCTTAATAGTAAACCGCAAATTAGCCGCAATGGAAAACATTACTGCAGAAGATATGATGGCCATGCAAACCAGCAATTACGATGTTTTTGCAGAAGCAGCAAGGCCGGTTTTTTTAAAAAATATACATGATTCCTTATTATCTGCTGATGAAAAAAAGTACCTGGATATACTTAATACCTGGGATTTAAATAATGAACTTGACTCCAAAGGAGCTACTGTGTTTAATACCGTTTGGGATTATTTTGAAAAAGTAGTTTTTGATGATGAATTTGCCAATGCACCTGCAGTTATAATAAGGCCTTTTGAAAGCTCTTTGCTCGATGGTGTTCTAAGAGATTCTGCTTATAAATTTGTTGATAATATAACTACTCCACAAAGGGAAACCCTTGCAGATGCCGTAACTACAGCTTTTGCCAAAGCTACTGTTGATTTAAAAAAAGCAGAAGCTGCCGGCAAATTAACCTGGGGTAAATACAAGGCTACCCGTATTAATCATTTGGGTAAAATAACTCCCTTTAGTCAAACAGACCTGCTGGCAGGCGGTGGCAAACATTGTATAAATGCAACTAGAACAACCCATGGACCAAGTTGGAGAATGATAGTAGAATTAACTGCAACTACCAAAGCGTATGGAGTGTATCCTGGCGGACAAAGTGGCAACCCAGGCAGTAAATTTTATGATAATTTTATTAACCAATGGGTACAGGGAAAATATTATCCGCTGTGGATGATGACAAAAGGCGAAGCCAATAACAAAAAGGTGAAATGGACTATGCAGTTTGCCAAAAGCTAGTGCTTAAAATATATAATTAGTACCTGGCAAAAATCATTTATCAATTAATCTTCAAAACATCAACATGAAATTTTTATCAGCCTTATTTCTTACTGCATTATTAAGCATTGCAGCCTGTTTATACCTGCCATGGTGGGCTATTGCAATTGTAGCTTTTTTGGTAGCAGTAGCCATACCATTAAAACCCTTTGCTTCTTTTTTTGCAGGCTTTGCAGCTTTGTTTTTAGCCTGGGGAAGTTTAGCCTGGTTCATCAGCAGTAACAACCAACATTTACTTGCTCATAAGGTTTCTTTACTTATCATAAGTGCAGATAGTCCATATATATTAATTTTGCTTACGGCCTTAATAGGTGCAGTGGTGGCTGGTTTTTCAGCATTGTCTGGCAGTTATTTAAGAAAGAGCTAAGCAGTTAATCCTACAATCTGTCTGCATTATATTTCCCGAAAGTTATTATTAAAAATTCCCCCATTTTTTAGTGGGGGAATTTTTATTTTACTGATTGCTGTATATCGTTGTATCTTTTTTAAATTCCTCTTCTATAATACTTTCAGCTTTCCACTTTCAATTAGCTGCTGTATTTTTTTTGTTTCAAATAAGAATGATGTAAGCCTTTTGCATAATTGTGTAACAGTCGTGAGCTAAAAGAGAACCAAATTTGCCGAGTTATTTTGCAGCATACAAAAAATAAAAATTTCAATAAAAATTTATTGATTTTGCTGTAAATAAAAACTTTAAAAATATTTTATAAAAAAAATTAAAATCATGAAATCTTATCTGGGTATGGCTATTGTTGCCATTTGTTTGTTTAATTCAGCGGAAGCACAACAAATATCAAAAAAAAAATTTATTAATATTGGCATTAAAGGCGGATTAAATTTATTTAATATCATCAATGACAACAATGTAAGTTATGATTCAAAAGCAGGCGTGCATGCAGGTTTAATAGGCCACATTCACTTAACCCGGCAAATTGCTTTGCAGCCAGAATTGGTTTATTCTGTACAGGGAGCGCAATTTGATGTTGCTGGTGTAAATAACAAAATCAATCTTGGTTATATCAATGTGCCTTTGATGGTACAGTATATGTTTGATAATGGATTTAGGCTTCAGGCGGGTCCGCAAATTGGCTTTCTGGCAAATGCAAAATCTAAAACAAATAATGCTTCTTTTGATGTGAAAAACAATTTTAAAAAAGTAGATATTGGTTTGGGTGCTGGCATTGGTTATGTAGAACCTTCTTCTGGTTTGGGTATAGATGCGAGGTACAATTTTGGCCTATCTGATATAAATGAAAATACCGCTGTTAAATCTACTAACCGTGGCTTTCAGATTGGTTTGTTCTATCTTTTTCAACATAAATAAAAAATGAATTTCCATTAGCTGGAAACGCTTATTTTAGTGATAATCAGTTTATATTATAACACTGTTTTAAACAAACATACCATCATGAAACTATTTAAACACAGTTTTATATTACTCATTTTAGCGGGTTTATTTACAGCGTGTGCTTCATCAAAGCAAAGCAGGGCGATGAAAAATTCCATTAACGGTAACTGGATACTGCAAACCATCAACACAGAAGGAACAAGTGTAAAGTTTACAGCAAAAGTTTTTAACGAAGCCGATCTTAACTGTTTTATTGGAAGCAACTGGAGTTTTAATGCCAACAATAGTTTAGGCAGTTATACGCTAATAACAAGCACACCTGGTTGTAACGGCACACAAAGAGCCATCCGTTGGACGTTGGTAGAAGCTGCTGATAATACAATGCAATTTCAGTTTAAAAGATTAGATGAAAAAAGAAAACCTATGGATGATAACAATGGCTTCAGGTGCGGCTTAACCATGGCAGATGCCAATACAATGCAGTTAAAATCGGCCTTTACTATAGAAGGTAATGTTGGAAGTATTATTTACAATTTTGTAAAAACTAAATAAAAAAAATAAATTTTATGAAACATATTTTTAGTAAAACAATCATGGTAGTAGCTACTACTGGTATACTAATAATTACTGGCTGTGATAATACCAAAAAAATGAGTAAGCAGGATAAAGGTGTTGCAGTAGGGTCAACAAGTGGAGCTGTTATAGGCGGTATTATTGGTAATAATGTTGGTAAGAAAAGCAATACTGCATTAGGGGCAATTATTGGAGCTGTAGTAGGTGGAGTAGCTGGAGGTGTTATTGGTAATAAAATGGATCGGCAGGCAGAAGTTATAAAATCTGAAATACCAGGTGCAGAAGTAACCAGAGTTGGCGAAGGCATTAATGTAACTTTTAGTGAAAAAAATCCTGATGGCTCAAAAGCTGGCGTATATTTTGACACAGAAATGTTTAATATCAATTCAAATTCAAAATTGGCGCTGGATAAATTGACCAAAATATTTAATGATTACCCTGAGACAAACATCTTAATTGAAGGCCATACCGATAATGCCGGTGCTTCGGCCTATAATGAAACATTATCTAAAAACAGGGCTAATGCTGTAGGTAGTTACTTAAAATCTGAGGGTATTGCTTCTCCGAGATTAACCATTAAATGGTACGGTGAGCTGCAGCCTAAAATTGATAATTCTTCTACTGCAAATATGGCTGAAAATAGGAGAGTTGAGTTTGCCATAACTGCAAACGATAAAATGAAAGAAGCAGCAGCAAAAGAAGCAGCTAATAATTAAGCCTGGATTTTTCTTTTAAAAATCTATTACAGCTTATAACACCTGGTTTAAAGTTTATTTAGATAACATGCTACCTGCATACATTTTGGGCATTTATAATAGATGGCCAATCATGTATGCAGTTTTTTTTTGAATAATTTTACAGCGCATTTCCTAAACTTTAGTTTTTCAGTAACATTCTCACCATTAATTTCGTAGTTACCAAAATTATAGTATGAGAAAATATTTATTGCCCTTTTTTGTAATCCTCACTATTAAAACTACTGCACAAAAAATTACCGGCATTGTTTTTAACCAAAAAGGAGATTTACTTCCATATTCATCTGTTATCATAAAAGGTACTACCATTGGCGCCAGTGCCAATAACAGAGCTAAATATATAATAGCAGTTAAGCCTGGCACCTATACAGTGGTTTGTCAGCATATTGGCTATGCCACCCAGGAAAAAAAAGTAACCATTAAAAGTGAAGATGAAGAACTGGTATTTTTTTTAAGTGAACAAAAGCTCGATATGAAAGAAATTGTAGTAAAAAGTGGGGGAGAAGATCCTGCTTATGCAATTATCCGTTCTGCAATAAAAAAGCGGCCTGTTTACAATACAGATGTAAACGCTTTTGCCTGCGATCTTTACACAAAAGATATTATCAAATTGCGGCGTTTGCCAAAAAAGATATTTGGCAAAAAAATTGAAGATGATGATCGCAACGATATGCGCCTCGATACGATGGGTGCAGGCATAATTTATCTTTCAGAATCCATCTCCAAATACGCAGCACAAAAGCCCGATAAGTTTAAATTAGAAGTTAAAAGCAGCAGGGTAAGTGGTAGTGGAGGTTTTGGTTTTACTTTCCCCACTTTTATTAGTTTGTACCAAAATAACGTAATTGTTTTTTCGCAAAAGCTAAGCCCACGTGGCTTTATATCTCCTATTGCAGATGGTGCGCCTAATTTTTACCGCTACAAATATTTGGGTAGTTTTTGGGAAGATGGTAAGGAAATAAATAGTATTCGGGTAACGCCCAAGCGAAATTACGAACCACTTTTTTCTGGTATCATTAATATAACGGAGGGTGATTGGCGCATTCAAAGTTTTGATCTTACCCTTACAAAAAAATCTCAGTTAGAAATTATTGATACCCTACAGATAACACAATTGTATGTACCTGTAAACAACGATACCTGGCGGGTTAAAAATCAGTTGCTGCATTTTGGATTTAATCAATTTGGCGTAGATGCTATCGGAAATTTTGTGACTGTTTATTCCAACTATAACCTGCAGCCTGTTTTTGCAAAATCATATTTTGATAATGTAATAATTAAGTATGATACAGGTGTAAATATGAAGCCAAAAATATATTGGGATTCTATCAGGCCGGTTCCGCTGGAGCGGGAAGAAATAAAAGATTACCAAATAAAAGATAGTTTATACGAACTGCGTAAAGACTCAGTTATGAGTAAAATTACCATCGACTCTTTAAAAAAGAAACAGGGAAACATAAAACCACTGGCAATATTTTGGAATGGGATAAATAGAAAGCATTACAGTAATACAAATTTTTTCACCTGGTCAGTATCTCCATTATTAAAAGGGCTGGAATATAATCCGGCAGAGGGTTTGGTGATAAATGCCAATGG
>JBBQTZ010000122.1:0-13027 GCA_038234405.1 Chitinophagales bacterium | reverse complement strand
GGTCCGGGTACCGGCAACAGTGGAAAAATTCCTAAGCGTTTTCAATATCCTTCTACAGAAAGAACTACTAATGGAGTTAACTTAACAAATGCCCTAACTGCTCAATTTGGTGGTCAGGATAATATTGATGCTGAAATGTGGATATTAAAATAGAAAAAGATTTATCACAATTTAACAGGCGGAACCTCTAAGGTTCCGTCTGTTAATTATGTAACACGCAGACCGCTCGCCTTTATGCAAAAAAATAGTTGCCATATAGTGTTAATAAAGTTTTACACTGTAATCACTGTGGCAAATGTAACGGGTAAAATTTAAAAATAAATTTATTGGAGTTCAGTTGTACAAACAGGTAAATCATTATATATTTTTTATGTGGTTTATACTTAAACAAAAAGGAATATCTAAGCAAATTATAAAGTAAAATCAATGAAATCTGCTATCTCTTTTTTTCTTTTGCTGCTAATATATAGTTATAGCTTTTCTCAGAAAACCCAATCCATTTTACAAGTACCCGCCAAAAACGAGTACTGCAGCATCAACGAAAAAGGAATATCCATTTTACCAAGTGGCCGGTTTTTAACACCTGCCGGCAGTTTACTACGCATTACCAGTCATCCTTTTGGCATGGCCATTTCTCCCAATGGCAAAAAGGCTGTAACCCTGCACAATGGCGTGTTTACCATTATTGACCTTGCTTCTATGCAGGGAACAAGAGTGCCTAATTATAATAAAAAAATAACAGAACCACTTGCGCACGAACCGCTTGCTGCTAGTAGCTTATTAGCTGATACCAATAGTGCAAAAATTATTAAATCGCCTTTTACAAAAGGCTCTTTTTTAGGAGTAGCTTTTGCGCCAGATTCTAAAACAGTTTACCTGAGTGGTGGCGATAACGGTGCAGTGCTAGTGTACAATATTGAAACCATGGAGCGTACCGATTCTATATCGCTCAATAGCAAAGCAGCCGGCTTCGATTTTGGAGATAGCTTTACCTCCGATTTGTTGCTCAACAACGATGAATTATTGATTTTAGACCGGGGTAATTTTCGCCTTGTTCGCTACAATCTTACCGATAAAAAAATTATTGCATCTATACCATCCGGCCGGCAGCCTTTTGGCCTTGCCATTAGCCCCGATAAGCAAACAGCATTTGTTGCCAATGTGGGCATGTATGCCTATCCTTTAATCAAGGGCATTACACCAATGAACTACAATCAAATGCTTATTTCTCATCATCCTTATGGAGATAATACCAAAGAATCTATTGAAGGAACAATCATAGATGGCAAGGAAATTCCGGGTGTTGGCAGCCCTGGTTCACCGGAAGCCATGAGTGTGTTTACCATCAACTTAAACACTAATACAGTAATAGATAAATTTAAAACCGGCTACCAAATTGGTGAAATGGTAGAAGATGCTGAAGTAGTGGGTGGTGCTAGTCCTAATTCCATTGCAGTGGGTAAAAATTTTGCCTATATCTCCAATGCTACCAATGATAATATTGCGGTGATTGATTATCGCAAACATAAAATATTGTACCATATTCCCATTAAGGTTGATAAAAGAATAGATAAGTACAGGGGCTTATTGCCGTTTGGTATTACACTAAGCAAAAATGAAAAAACGTTGTACGTGGCCTTACTTGGTTTTAATGCAATAGCAGTGGTAGATATTGCCACAAAAACCACCAAAGGATTGATACCTGCCGGGTGGGGACCAACAAGGGTTCAGTTATCTAATGATGAGAAAGAAATGTACATTATTTGCAACAGGGGGCTTGGTGCCGGGCCTAATGGTGGCGCAGGTTTTATTGCTCCCCCGCAGGGTGTTTATATTGGCGATATACAATTGGGAAGTTTTCAGAAAATTACTATGCCAAACGCACTTGAACTTGCTGCTTATACCAAACAAACCATCAGTAATACGTTTACTGTTGCTACTGTTTCAACTACAACAAAAAGCCCTTTACCTGTGTTGCCTGGTATGGCAAAAAGCCCTATCAAACACATTGTATATATCACAAAAGAAAATAGAACATACGATGAAATTTTTGGCCAGTTGCCAAACGCCAAAGGCGATAGTACACTGGCAAGATTTGGAGTAAATTGTGAATATACTTTACCCGATTCTTTAAGGGCAGGGTTTAAAAATATGAGGGTAACGCCCAACCACCACAAGGCTGCAAAGCAATTTGCTTTTAGCGATAATTTTTATTGTGATAGCGATGCCTCTATTCATGGCCATCATTGGATGATGGGGGTGATACCAAATGAATGGGTAGAAGCCAATTCTGTTACAGATAAAACGGCTAATTATTTTTCCAAAGCACCGGGTCGTATTTTTCCTGGCTCTACCGGAAGTATGGATCCGGAAGATTATGGAGAAATTGGCGGATTGTGGGAAGCCTTGGAAAGAAAAAAAGTATCCTTTTATAATTTTGGTGAAGCCAACGAAACGGCACATGTCAGGGAAGAATGGATGGACACAGCCACAGGCGCAGGGCATGGCGTAATGGTGCCGATGCACAAAGCATTGTTTCCCCGAACCAGTCATAATTATGCAGGGTTCAATATGAATATTCCCGATCAGTTTAGAATGAACCAGTTTGAAGAGGAATTTACCAAAATGTGGATTAATGGAAAAGAGCCTATGCCTTCGCTGATAACCATGCAAGTACCCAACGATCATGGTGCTGGCAACAGGCCCGAAGATGGTTACACCTCCCGCAATTCATTTGTAGCAGATAATGACCTGGCACTTGGCAGAATTTTACATTTTCTTTCCCGTACCAAATATTGGAAAAATATGCTGGTAATTATTACCGAAGATGATCCGCAGGGTGGGGTAGATCATATTGATGCCCACCGCAGTGTTTTGATGATGGCTGGCCCTTATGTAAAACCTGGTTATGTTAGCCACAAGCATGCTAACTTTGGGGCTATCTTAAAAACGATCTACAATATTTTAGGCGTGCCTTATGTGAACCAATACGATGCTACTGCGGCTTTGCTGCAAGATTTTTTTACCAATAAACCTACCTTTACACCTTATACTTTAGAGCTGCATGATGAAAGGGTTTTTGATGTAGAAAAAGCTATGAAAAAATACCATCGTACTATTGATTGGCGAAAAGTAATGCAGGGCCCCGATATGGATGATGTGGAGGATATGAAAAAGGAATTCAAAAATTAAATTGATATGCTTATGAACCCCATCAAAAATGTAGTAATTGTAGTGTTATTTTTTATTTCTTCAATTGCCTTTGCTCAGCCCAAAATTATTAAAGATGTTTTACTGCCTAATGGCTGGTCATTATCTCCTGCCGGCCGTACTTTTCCATTGGGTGATTTACCATTGAATATTGCAGTTTCTAACTCTAAAAAATTGATGGCAGTTACTAACAACGGTCAAAGTGTACAAAGCATTCAGTTAATACATGCAGCTACAGAAAAAGTGCTGGATAATATTGTGGTAGCCAAAAGCTGGTATGGATTAAAATTTAGTGCCGATGAAAAGCTATTGTATGCAAGCGGCGGTAATGATAATTGGATTTTGATTTATGCTATTGTAAACAATAAGTTGCAGTTGAAAGATAGTATTGTACTGGGTAAAAAATGGCCCAATAAAGTATCGCCGGCAGGTATCGATGTAGATGATGCTGCCAAACAATTGTACGTTGCCACCAAGGATGATAATTCATTGTATGTAGTTGATCTGGTTACTAAAAATACGATAGTGCAATTGCCATTAAGCGCCGAAGCGTATGGCTGTTTACTATCTCCTGATAAAAAACAATTATACATTTCTTTATGGGGGGGAGATAAGGTGTTGGTGTACAATGTTGCTTCCA
Source organism: Chitinophagales bacterium (assembly GCA_038234405.1). GTDB lineage: Bacteria > Bacteroidota > Bacteroidia > Chitinophagales > Chitinophagaceae > Ferruginibacter. The sequence continues at coordinate 9,177 of JBBQTZ010000122.1, read as the reverse complement.
AAAAAATTACTGATTCTGTAAACGTGGGCGATAATCCCAACGAGTTGCTGTTATCAAAAAATGGCCAGTATTTATTTGTTGCCAATGCAAATGACAACAGTGTTTCTGTAATTGATATCAAAACAAAAAAGGTAGTAGAAGTATTGAATGCAGCGCTGTATCCCAATGCCCCGGCGGGTTCTGCAAGTAATGGGCTGGCTTTGTCTGCTAACGAAAAAACCTTGTACATAGCCAATGCAGATAATAATTGCCTGGCGGTATTTGATGTATCGGCTATTGGTGATAGCAAGTCTAAGGGATTTATTCCGGTGGGTTGGTACCCTACCAATGTTAAGGTAATAGGAAAAAAAATATTTGTTAGCAATGGCAAGGGTTTTTCTTCCTTTCCCAATCCAAACGGGCCAAACCCTGTAGGTAAAAAGCAAAATGTCAGCTACCAAAAAAGTGATAATGCAAAGCCTGCAAAAGTGGATTACATTGGTGGTTTGATGAAAGGTACCATGAGTATTATTGATGAACCATCCGATATTTTGCTGGCAGCTTATTCAAAAAAAGTTTATCAAAATACACCTTACACAAAAGAAAGAGAAACCATTTCTAAAGGCGAGGCTGGCAACCCCATTCCAATGAAGGTAGGCGATACATCACCCATTAAGTATGTGTTTTACATCATCAAAGAAAACCGTACGTACGATCAGGTATTGGGTGATGTAAAAGAAGGTAATGGTGATACAAGCCTGGTTTTATTTGGTGAAAAAATTACACCCAATCAGCATAAGCTGGTAAACGAATTTGTGTTGATGGATAATTTTTATGTTGATGGCGAGGTAAGTGCTGATGGGCATAACTGGTCGATGGCTGCTAATGCAACGGACTATCTGGAAAAAAACTGGGTTACAAGTTATGGTGGCCGTGGCGGAGAATATGATGCAGAAGGAACCCGTGAAATTGCCAATCCTAAAAATGGTTTTTTATGGGATTTTTGCAAAAGAGCCAATGTAAGCTATCGCACTTATGGCGAGTTTGCAGATAATTACAAAGCTAATATTCCGGTGTTGGAAAATCATTTTTGTCCCTACTTTACCAGTTGGGATGAAAAGGTGAGAGACACTACCCGATTTTATCAATGGAAAAGAGAGTTTGATTCTTTGCTGGCTATTGGGCAGGTGCCGCAGTTTAATTCACTTCGTTTTATAAACGATCATACAGAGGGGCAGCGCTTAGGCAGACCAACAGTGTTTGCGCATGTGGCCGATAATGATTGGGCTGTGGGTTTATTTGTGGAGTATTTATCCAACAGCAGCATCTGGAATGAGACGGCCATTTTTATTGTGGAAGATGATGCACAAAATGGATCAGACCATGTAGATGCTCATCGTTCTACAGCTTATGTAGCGGGTGGTTTGGTAAAAAGAAAGTTTGTAGATCATACCATGTACTCTACTTCATCTGTTTTGCGTACCATGGAATTAATTTTGGGCCTGCCGCCTATGAGCCAGTATGATGCAGCAGCAGAGCCACTTTGGCGCTGTTTTACTGCTACTCCCAATGCTACTCCTTTTGTTTCTCTGCCAGCCAATGTAGATTTGAATGATAAAAATGTGAAGCAAACTGCCAGTGCAGATTTAAGTGCAACATTCGATTTTAGCAAAGAAGATAATATACCCGATTTATTGTTCAGCGAAGTAATTTGGAAGGCAGTAAAAGGTGAAGAAAGCACAATGCCTGCTCCAAAAAGAAGTGCTTTTGTAAGGATTATTGATGGCGAAGAGGAGGGCAAAAAATCTACCATTGAGTAACATTGGTTAAAGCAATTTTCAAAAAATTTAAAGTTCAATATAAAAATGCGTTATCGTTACATAAAAAGTATTGTACTTTTCATTTGTATTATAAGTAGATTTTCTGCTCTTGCACAGCAAATAGAACCAACAATGCAGGATTCTGCAAATAATTTGCAAGAGGTGGTTATTACTGCTACCCGTAAGTTAACCAATAAATTGGCTATTCCTTATGCTGTAAGTACGGTAACCAAAAAGGAGATAGCACAATTTCAATTTCGTACTACGCCAGAGGCTTTGATGGGTACCACAGGTGTGTTTATTCAAAAAACAAATCATGGTGGTGGCTCCCCATTTGTTAGGGGCTTAACAGGCAACCAAACCTTGCTACTGATAGATGGTGTACGGTTTAATAATTCAACTTTTCGCTTTGGCCCCAACCAATACTTAAATACTATAGATGCTTATACGGTTAATTCTATTGAAGTGGCACGTGGTACAGGTTCTGTACAATATGGTTCCGATGCATTGGGAGGAGTAATTCAGGTGTTTACCAAAGAGCCTTCTTTCAATGCTACAAAGGCTTTTCATGTGGAGGCTATCGGAAAAGCCATGTCTGCCGATATGGAATATACAGGCAGGGCAGCACTACAGTACCAGTCGAAAAAACTGGCTATTTTGGCTGGGGTTACCAACCGCAAATTTGGCAATTTGGTGGGTGGCGATACCACCGGCTTACAATCACCCTCCGGCTACAAAGAGCAATCTTTTGATGTTAAGTTAAAATGGAAAATTGCAGACCGCTCTACCCTTACTTTGTCTCACCAGTTTATGCAGCAACAAAATGTACCCTTGTACCATAGAGTACAATTAGAAAATTTTGCTTATTACTTTTTTGCTCCGCAACAACGGCAAATGAGTTTTGCTAAAGTAGAAATTATTGGTAACAATAAATTACTGAATAAGGTAACCTTTATTGGTTCCTTACAACAAAGTTTTGAAAGAAGGACTTACCAGAAAAATGGTAATGCAAATAAATTTTCGGAAGAAGACAGGGTAAAAACTGCTGGATTAACAGCAGATGTTTTATCAGTTTTTTCTACCAACTATACGGCCAATAGCGGTATAGAATATTATCATGATAAGGTAAAAAGTAACAAGCAGCAAACTGCCATAGCAACCAATACAATGCGCACGCAGCGTGGCTTATATCCAAACAATGCCAGTAGTGGAAATTTTTCTTTATATAGTTTACATCATGTAAAAATTAAGCGTTTTGAGGTAGAGGCAGGTTTGCGGTACAATAGTTTTGTTGTCACTGTTCCCGATACAGTTACCACAACTTTTAAGCTTGGTGATGTAAAGGTAAAACCTGCATCATTGGTTGCTAACGCGGCGTTGTTGTATCGTATAAATGCGCAACAAGCTGTTTATACTTCTTATAGTACGGGCTATCGTACACCTAATATTGATGATATGGGAACGCTTGGCTTAGTTGATTTCAGGTATGAAATTCCGGCTTATGATTTAAAGCCAGAAAAAACATACAATACTGAACTTGGCTACCGCTTTAGTAGTAAAAAGATAAGAGCATCTGTAGCAGTTTTTTATATGCAGCTAAGCAATTTAATTACAAGGGTTCAGGTAGCCGGCGAGCAGGTGGGTGGTTACAATGTTTATACAAAAGTTAATAGCCAGCAATCTTATTTACGAGGTGCTGAGTTTTCATTCGACTATGATTTTTCTACCAGCTTTTCATTAAAATCCGGGGCTTCTTATGCTTACGGGCAAAATACCAGCCGCAATGAACCGATGAGAAGAATTCCGCCATTTAATGGAAGGATATTATTAGATTATCATAAAAGTAAGTGGCAGGCAAGTGTAGAGCATTTGTTTGCAGGCAGGCAAGGCCGGTTGGCAAAAGGCGATATAGATGATAATCGCATTGCCAAAGGCGGTACAGCAGGCTGGGATATAATTAATTTGTATGGTGGATTATTAGCTGGTAATTATACCATCCGGATGGGTTTACAAAATTTGCTTGATAAAGATTACCGCACACATGGTAGCGGCATAAATGGAATGGGCAGAAGCGGTTGGTTGGCTGTACAGATTAATCTTTAATGCAGTGCCAGTTATTTTTAAAGCCAACTTTTGCAGTTGAAAACCTCATTACTATTTCAATACTAAAGCTGGGTTAAAGCCGGTCAATTTATAGTATAGATAAGTATGTTTTTTTACGGCTTATCCGTTAGTAAAAACTGTTATTTTATGAAGTTTACCGCCTGTAAAGTAAAAGCAAAAAATAAGTATCTGTAAAAATTAGCCAGGAATATATGCTGTAACTACCTGTTTTTATTTAATAGTTTACAAATTTTTACAACAATGGAAACAATTAAATCCGCTGAGCAAATAGCTGATGAAATTATAGGATTATATACCAAACATGGTAATGAAGATTACATTGGCGAGCCGGTGTCGCAGATTGAACACATGTGTCAATGTGCCCAATTAGCTGAGGTGAGTGGCGCAGATGATGAAATGATTTTAGCTGCTTTTTTTCATGATATTGGCCACCTGTATGCCTTTGCTATGCCTGAAGTTGAATTATTGTACATGGATAATTTTGGAATTGTTGATCATGAAAAACTAGGTGGGCAATACCTGCTCGGCAAAGGGTTTTCAGCCAATGTGGCCTGCATGGTTGCAAGCCATGTAAATGCAAAGCGCTATCTCACTTTTAAGTTTTCTGAGTATTACGATGCTTTATCCGAAGCTAGTAAAAACACACTGATTCACCAGGGTGGGCGCATGACGGCGGATGAGGCAATTCTTTTTGAACAAGATCCCTTATTTGCTAAATATATAGCCCTGCGGCGTTGGGATGAAATGGCAAAGGAACAGCATAAACCCTTGCCTTTATTGGAATATTATCGGCAAATGATGATTGCACATGTATTAAATCAACTACCAAAGTAGTAGTATAGTTACCGACTATTATGTTTAAAGTTTTTTTAAAAATCAAATAAATTGTAATGATAAAAATGGTTGTTTTTGATATGGCGGGTACTACGGTAGATGAAAATAATGTGGTGTATAAAACCCTGCAAAAGGTAATCAATCATGCTGGCTTTACTGTTACGCTTGCGCAGGTATTGGCTGTGGGTGCAGGTAAAGAAAAGCTTACAGCCATCAGGGATATTTTAGCGTTGGATATATCGGTACATACTGCGGAAGTAGTCAACGAAATTTATGATGATTTTGAAAGCGAACTGGAGATAGCTTACAATAGTTTTGAATTAAAGCCACAGCCTGGAGCGGAAGAGTTGTTTGCAGCTTTAAAAGCAAAAAATATTTTAGTAGTATTGAATACGGGTTACAACAAGGCTACTGCAAATGCTATTTTGCAAAAATTAGGTTGGCAGGCAGGTGTGCAAATTGATGGATTAATTACGGCAACCGATGTAGTTAATAATCGTCCGCAGCCTGATATGATTTTATTAGCCATGCAAAAATTTAGCATTACAAATGCCGGCGATGTTATTAAGGTTGGCGATTCTGCCATTGATATTGAAGAGGGTAAAAATGCAGGTTGCTCCCTAAGCATAGGCATTACAACAGGCGCCCATACCTACGGGCAGTTACAAGCTGCAAAGCCAGATTATATCCTTCTTCATTTATTAGAATTGTTACCCTTATTATAATACATAATGGAGCAAATTACACTTAAAGCAATACAGCCAAAAAGTTTTCATAAATGGCTTAATCACTCTTCGGTAGTGCTGGTGAGCTGTATGTCTCTATGTGCTTTTGTAATTTATACCTGTATGTACGGGTTTAGGAAACCCTATACAGTAGCCACTTTCAACGACCTTCATTTTTTGGGTATATCATATAAAGTTTGTTTGGTAATTGCACAGGTTATTGGTTACATGATCAGTAAGTTTGTGGGCATTCGTTTTATTGCTGGCATGAAGCCCGAAAAACGGGCAGTCTATATTGTGGTTTGTATTGGCGTTGCCTGGTTTTCTTTGTTGCTGTTTGCTCTTATTCCTGCGCCATACAATATCATTTGTTTATTTGTAAACGGGCTGCCGTTGGGGATGGTTTTTGGGCTGGTATTTGGTTTTTTAGAAGGTAGAAAAACTACTGAAATAATGGGAGCATTTTTGGCTGTCAGTTTTATATTTGCTTCTGGCCTCGCCAAAACAATAGGTAAATGGTTGCAGTTGCAATTGCATGTGTCTGATTGGTGGATGCCCTTTGCAGCGGGTGCTTTTTTTGTAGTGCCACTATTAATTGCTGTCTGGATATTGCAGCAGGCACCAACTCCTTCAGCAGATGATATTGCACACCGCACAGAACGGAAGCCCATGAGCAGGCAGGAACGAAAAGCCTTTATACAACAGTTTGGCCTTGCTTTAATGCCCGTAGTTTTTGCCTATTCCGTATTTACCATTGTGAGAGATTTTGTAGAAGACTTTGCCAACGAGTTATGGATAGAAACCGGCTATCAAAATAATGCCGGTATTTTTGCCCAAACCAGCACTATTATTGCGTTGGTGGTACTAGCCATAGTGGGTAGTTTTTTTCTGATTAAAAACAATTTCTCGGCATTTAAAATAACCCATTACTTAATTATTTTTGGGGTTTTGCTAGGTGCCATTTCTACCATTCTTTTTCACTTTCATTTTATTTCGCCGGTATGGTGGATGCTGATGGCAACCACCGGCTTGTACCTGGCTTATCTACCCTTTAATTGCATGTATTTTGAGCGGATGCTTTCTACCTATAAAATGAATGCGAACGTTGGTTTTGTAATGTACATAGCAGATGCTTTTGGTTACCTTGGTACCGTGGTGGTTTTACTCATAAAAGAGTTTATTACAATTGACTATAGTTGGGTTAGTTTTTTTTCGTTCCTGTTTTATACAGCAGCGGTTTGCGGAGTAATTTTAATTGTAATCAGTTTAAATATTCATTTTAAATTATTCAATTATTTCAATAAAATTTATGTTACAAAATAAATCAGCCATTGTGGTAGGTGCAGGTATTCTCGGGCTAGCCACAGCAAGAGCTTTGTCTTTAAAAGGATATGCAGTTACCGTAATTGAAAGATCTGAAAGAGCTGTTGGTGCTTCTGTAAGAAATTTTGGTATGATTTGGCCAATTGGTCAGCCAGATGGATTATTGTACAACAGGGCTCTCAGGAGTAAAACCATCTGGAAAGATATTGCAGATAGCATTGGATTGTGGTATGATGAAGTAGGGAGTTTGCATGTGGCATATCATGAAGATGAATGGGCTGTATTGCAGGAACTTTATACCGGATTTTTAGCAGCGGGCAGGCCGGTTACATTAATGAGTAGTGCAGCTATTGCAGCTCAATTTAACGGCGTAAATAGCAACGGATTATTGGGTGGGTTATATAGTGCTACAGAAACAATTATAGATCCGGGAGAGGCCACTGCTGTTATCCCCATTTATTTAAATGAATACCTTGATGTACAATTTATTTGGGGGCAGGCAGTTACACAAGTTGCCACCGGAATGGTAGGGATGGGTAGCGAAACCATGCAGGCAGATATTGTATGTGTTTGCAGCGGGGCCGATTTTGAAACACTGTACCCTGCTGTATTTCAAACACTTGCCATTACCAAATGCAAACTGCAAATGCTGCGTTTTGCATCGCAAACGCCTAACTACAGAATGGGAGTATCACTCTGTGGTGGATTATCATTAATTCATTATGGCAGTTTTAAGATTGCACCTTCATTAAGCAAACTAAAAGAAAGATATGAGGCAGAGATGAGTGAATATTTACAATGGGGTATTCATGTAATGGTATCGCAAAATGACAAGTTAGAGTTAACGGTAGGCGATAGCCACGAATATGGATTAACCTTTGACCCTTTCGATAAAGTTTTTATCAATGAAATGGTATTGAAATATTTAAAACAATTTGCCGTAACAGATGATTGGAAGCTTACACAATCCTGGCATGGCATTTACCCTAAAATGACCAATGGCGCTACAGATGTTTTTTTACAACCGGATGAAGGGGTATATATTCTTAATGGAATTGGTGGTGCAGGCATGACGCTGAGTTTTGGCTTTGCAGAAGAATGTGTAGCTAAAATGAAATGGTAATGCTGTTGTTAAAAACCCGGATTTTGCAGTTGGAATTGTACTAAGTTTTTATTCTCCAAATTCCGGGTTGAAATAATAGTTAAAATGGTGGCCAAAGAATGATCTTTACAGCTTGAACAACGAACCGCAGCTTATTATAAAAGGAAAGCCGATTGATGAACAAACAAGGTGTGTGCATTATCATTCTTACAGGGATATTGTTGCTATCCGTATGAAATGCTGTAATGAGTACTACCCCTGCATAGATTGCCATACCGAAACTGCGGGGCACACTGCGCAATTATGGCAACCGCATGAGTTTGAGACCCCTGCCATACTTTGTGGAGCCTGCTATACAGAACTTACAATTAGCCAATACCTTGCTGCTAATCACCAGTGCCCTGTTTGTGCCGCAAGCTTTAACCCCGGTTGCAGCAATCATTATCATTTATATTTTGCCATAGATAAAAAGGTTGGGTAATGCATTATAGGCGAATGCCGGTAAAGCTGTTGCCTGGTGCAGTGTATATTTTTGTATGTTTAAATGTTGGGTGTATTTTTTACCGTTTTAAACACAATCTGCTACTGCAATTCCGCTGAGCAAAAGTAAAGGCTTAACTAACAATCGTATAAAGATTTTGTGACAGCCTTGTACAGCTTCTCTTTTTGAAGTAGAACCTGCCGCTGCTGTAAATACACGTAGCTCAATATAATATTGTAATAAAAGCCCAACAAAGATTTTTTGCTGAATATATGTCGGATTAAAGCGCCCGCCCGGCTGAATGTTTCACCTGAATGAATCGTTCTAATTGCCGTTCGGACGGGTAAAGTCCCGAATGAAGCGCAGCGCAATGAGGGCTTGCAGCGAAAAGCCGGATCAAAAGTTGAGCAGTATTCCGCTGTTGATAGCCCCAAAAATCTTTTGAAAGTGCTGCAAGGTTTAATACTACGATATAGCTGTAGCTTTAAGGTAATTGTTGGTGTAAGCAATCATACTCAATTTTTTACAGAAAAAATCTTCAATAGCCTTGTTGAATAAAACTGCCCATTTACCCTGCTAAAAAAATCTTTTTATTTACTAAGTAATTTAGTGTTGCTATATTTACATTCATGTATGCAATAGTAGATATAGAAACCACCGGTGGCCATGCTGCGGCCAATGGCATTACTGAAATTGCCGTGTATATTCACAATGGCAAACGCATTACCAAACATTTTGAAAGCCTTGTAAATCCCCAGCAAAATATTCCAACTTATATTACTGCCCTTA
>JBBQTZ010000121.1:0-13114 GCA_038234405.1 Chitinophagales bacterium | reverse complement strand
TGAGAAACCAATACTGGCAGGTATTTCAAGAAAAAGTACCATTTACAAAACATTAGGTACCACAGCAGAAAATGCCTTAAATGGCACCACTGTATTAAACACTATTGCGCTTATGAATGGGGCATCAATACTTAGGGTACATGATGTTAAAGAGGCAGTAGAAGCAGTAAAACTGGTTAATGCTTACAATGAACCCAGGTAGGGGAATTTATTAGTAGCAAGAAACAATTCCGATGCTTATTTTCTTAAAAAAAAAGAAACTGTTATAGAAAATGATTTGCCTATTTACACGGCATTAAAAACATTACGGCAGGCTATATAAACGAAAAGCGACAAGGCAATGCCTTGTCGCTTTTCGTTTATAAAATATATTAATTATTTTTGCGCCTTTTGTGCAGAATCCATTGCTCTCTTTTGCATTACTTCCATCTCTTTTCTCTTAACATCTTCTTCTGATTTTGCCTGTGCAGCAGAAATTACGTCAACAACTTCTACCTCAAAAATAAGGTTTGCATTAGGCTTAATATCGCCACCTGCACCCTGTGATCCATAAGCTAAAGAAGATGGTATATACAAAACTGCTTTTGAACCTTTTTTCAATAAAGACAAACCATCTGTCCAACCTTTAATAACACTGCCAGGTGCTCCGGCAGGTACATTTAATGCTACAGGAAATACATCTGTATGATTAAATTTTGGATCTTTATTAGAATCAAATACTTTACCATCTTCCATTGTTTTACCAGTATAATATACTTTCAAAACTTTAGAAGTATCTGCTACATCTCCTTCGCCGGCAGTAAGAATTTGCACATAAGTGCCTTGTGGAGCTTTTACTGCCTGTATCTTATTTGCAGCTAAGTAATCTGTAATAATTTTATCATCACTCTTTAAACGCTCTATTGCTTTTATAGAATCTTTAGACTTTGCCAGCGTCATTTGTAATTTGTAGGCGCTATCTGCTGATTCTCTGGTTAGATAAACATTTACAACTTTGTAATTAGAAGTAATGTAGGCTCCTTTTTTTATAAATGGAGGCATCCCATTGCCGCCCTGCTTTAAAACACTGTCTGATAATTGCTTTACTACAATGCTATCGCCTTTACGAATTTGGCTAAATATTTTGTAGTACACTGGGGGAATACTGTTAGAATCTAATGCTACTACCTGGTTAGAAAAGTCTTTAGAACTAAAGAGTAAGGTATCTTTATTGTTACCTTTATAGCGCTGTTCAAACTGTATTTCAAAGAAATTACCTGCTTTAATCACATCACCTTTTCCTTCAGAAATAATTTTGTATTCAATACCATTATCAGCCTTTTTAAACGGCTGGCTGCAACTTGCAAGCAGTAATGCTGCTGCGGCAATAAAATAATAAGAGTGCTTCATCGTTGATTTTTATTTTTAAAATTGATAATTGCTTAGTTGATCTTTATTTTCTTTCATGGCTTTCATAAACATAGCTACTACTACTTCTAATGGCTCTTTATTTTGTCCGCCTGCCGCATTAAAATGTCCGCCGCCATTAAAATATTTTCTTGCAAAGGTATTGGCATCAAAACCATCTTTACTCCTAAAAGAGCTTTTTCGCTCTTCGCCCCTGTCTATAATAATTACAGCAAGTTTTATCCCTTTAATACTTAGCGGATAATTTACAAGCCCTTCCGTATCGCCGGTTATTACACCATATTTTATTAAATCCTGTTGGGGTATTACTATTAAAGCAGTATTGTATTCGTAAAAAATTTCCATCCTGTTCATTAGTACATTACCTATAAAACGAAAACGATTTTCAAGGTAATTATCAAAAAGATTTTCATGAATTATACTGTGTTGCAAACCCTTTTCTTTTAAATGTGCAACCATCCTGTGTACACTTGCAGTAGTTGATGGAAACCTGAATGAGCCAGTATCTGTCATAACTCCCGTGTAAAGACAGGTAGCTACCTCCTCATTAATTTTATCTTCATAGCCAGATGCACAAATGAAATCATACACCATTTCGCAGGTGCTGCTTTTACCAGTATCACTTATGCCGTAAACAAATTTTTCAACCTGCGGGGCCTGGTGGTGATCAATTAAAATTCGCTCTGCTAAGCAGTTATTCAACTTTTCTTCCATCCGTTTGGTACGGCTAAGTGTATTAAAATCAAGACAAAATACCCAATCAGCCTCATCAATTAGTGCATCTGCAATAACAAACTGACGTTCGTAGTCTAATACATTTTTAACTGCCGGCATCCATTTTAAAAAGTCGGCCCAATTGGTGGGAGAAATAACTGTAACGGTATGTCCGAATTGAATTAAAAAATGATATAAACCCAGTGAAGACCCCATCGCATCGCCATCAGGTTTTTGATGGGAAGTGATGATTACCTTTTTTGGGGTATTAAGTAGCGGGAAAATTTCTTTTATCTCAAGCATAAAGCGGCGCAAAAGTAATGGTAAGTTTCCAGTTAAACGTTTAGCAGCGGGTGTTTTTTAGTTGTTTTAGCATTTTGTTAAACAAAACCTGGATCCTACATTTTAAAAGAGGCTATATTTGCGGCACAAAAATTTGAAATTATGAGCAACAGGACATTTACCATGATTAAACCGGATGCTACTGAAAAAGGCCATACCGGCGCTATTTTAGCACAAATAAATGCAGCAGGTTTTCGTATAGTGGCATTAAAAATGCTTCATCTTTCGGCAGATAAGGCTGGCGAGTTTTATGCAGTGCATAAAGAAAGGCCTTTTTATGGCGAATTGGTTTCTTTTATGAGCCGTGGCCCTATTGCTGCTGCTATTTTAGAAAAAGAAAATGCTGTAGAAGATTTTAGAACCTTGATTGGAGCTACCAATCCTGCACAGGCAGCAGAAGGTACCATCCGTAAATTATTTGCAACTTCTATTGGCGAAAACGCCGTACACGGTAGTGATAGCAATGAAAATGCACTGATAGAGGGTGATTTCTTCTTTAGTAAGCTAGAGCAGTTTTAACCCAAATCCAGCAGTTTATTGCAGCAATAAAAAATGTAAAAAGTTCGGTAAGCACCGGACTTTTTACATTTAAAGGGGCGCAAAAGTATTAATGCCAGTAAATTTTTTTACTAACCATATTGGATGAATCTATTTACCAGTTATTGCTACCAATGTCACCAGATTGAAAACATGGTATAAAACTGTAATGACTATCCGTAAAAAGGTGCAAACAAAAGATTAACTCCATACTAAAGATTTTCCGCTACAATCTTCGGGTTCCTTCTCCTTTGGAGAAGGGTTGGGATGAGGCCACTTGTCGCAATTTTTAATGAAAATTATCTATTTTATAAAGTTGCACTCAATTGCGGATAGTCATTAAAACTGGTAAGTACTATGTTCATATAGTCACCTTTTGCCGGGTAACCAAACTGCTCTAAAAAGGAAGAAAAGGAGGGAAGTTGCTTATTCCTTATAAATGAGGCTATACCACACAGCAAGAAACTCCGGCAAAGGCCGGAGTTTTTAAAGTATTACTAAATGATATTTTAACGCCTGTAAATATTGCTTGTAACTCTATTAACAGAATCTTTATACCAGTTGGTACTTGTTGTACCGCCAGATGTTACCCAGGGAATAAAGTTTGTAAAGGCAGTCTGCATTACTTTTCCCTCTAAAGGATAGTCAAACTGCTCTAAAAAGGATATACCCCATGGCAAATTGGTAGTAGTTTTAAAATATTTATTTTGTGCCGGAATAGTATTATCCTCTCCTGTTTTATAAAAATTAACATTAACTTTTTGTGTAGCCGTATAGCCAGGTAAATGAGCTTCTCTTCCTCTTGTTTTATTTATAATGATAAAAGGATTAAAAGGTATAGTACCCAATTCGGCAGTAGTAAGGCCACGGGTAAATGTTAACTGCATATTGGTAGTATCGGGTACTACAAAGGGGTTGGTAAGTAAAGTATTTACATATCCGCCCGATCTGTTAAATATAGTAAGTGCATCATCAAAAGGAATAATTACAGCCTTGGTTTGTGCTGCCTCGCAACCATTTGCACTAAAACTAACTACAGCATTGTTGGTTACTTTTGTACCAGTTACTGATTGAACCAAGGAGGAAGCAAAAGGAAACTCAACTCCAAAACCATTTCTAAAGGCAGCGCCAGATGCTTTTAACACATATTTTGCCTGCATTTCAATTGCCCTGTTTAAGGAATTACTAACAACGGTATAGCGGTAATCCACTACAAGATCATTCATATCATAATCTCCTAAAAATGGCCATTTATCTTCAAAAGCAAGCGTACCAAAAGTAGTTTGACTAGGATAATAATTAACGTAGGCTCTTAAAGGATCAAGTGGAAAATCATCATATACATCATTTACTCCATCCCCATCTGTATCTACCGGTATATCTATCGGGTTTACCCTTGCCCTTGAAACAGCTTCTACAGGATTACTTTTAAGGTAAAACAAACAATCATTAAAGTCGTTATCGCCACTACCATTGTTTCTTATCAAATCTTCAAACCCTACTAAAAACAAGGATAAAGAATTATCCCACAGTAAAACCGAATGTCTTTTTTCAGCGGTACGGATTTCGGGATTTAATGCATCAATAGAAAATACGGTATGTAAACCGGAACCAACGGAAGAACCCGTCCAGCCATTTGCGATTAAGGCAAAACCGATGGATGTACCCGCAGAAAACCTGCCCAACTTAACTGTATTACCTGGAATTAAAGAACCGCCACTACCAAGCAAACTTGCATTGGGCAAAATTATACGGAGTGTATCTATATCAGATGTTCTTGTTGGTGGAGTAGCAGTAGGATAAGTAAAATAAGCAATACTGTTTTTAAAGCCTGCACCTTCTGTTAAAAAGGTAAACCAAACATCGGACAGCGCAATCATATTAAGATTGGTTTCTACGTTTGCGGCTAAATAATCCGGGTGCGAAATCATAACGGGTATTCCTTCGGGTAGTGAGGCATTAACCTTATTTAAAAAATCATTACTTATTACTTCGTTTATTGGTTCCAAATAATTTGGCCTGCCATCATTGGTAAAAGTACCCATGTACCGATAAGGAATTGCTAAAGGAGATAATGGTCTTCCCTGAGGGTTAGGTCTTCCACCCAGTAATACATCCGGCACCACATTGCCCGAGTATCCATTGCTGCCACCAAGGGTACAACTAATAGTTTTGTTTACAATAGTAACTGTTGCATTTCGCATAACCCCAAGGTATTTTGGGTCAACTACAATTTTATCCATGGAGGCCGGCAGCTTAATAGTACCTGAAATTTTACCTTCGTTATCTGTTAAAGCTTTATAAAGAACCACTCCGCCAGCTATATCAATTTTATTTAAAATTCTAACAGGAATATTTTTTACCGGCGAATTATCAGGAGCTAAAATGGTAATATTTACAGCCAATTCCTGGTCTGTGTTATAATTAAACGATTCAGGTATTTTCATTGCCACCAAAGCATCTACATCGGTATTGCCGGTTGTAACAACTGGCGGTATAGCAAGCTTATCTGTTTTGTTACAAGCTGCCATTATTAATAAGCAACAGAATAATAAATACTGTGTTAAATTTTTAAGGGGATTCATTTTTTGGATTTTAAGAAGGTTTATGAGAATTTAATCGAAAAAGCAATAATTAAAAAGATTACCTAAGCTTTGATTGTTAGTCTACAGCTTTAATACTACTATTTAACCTAAGCAATATGAATAACGAAATATTTAAGCTGATAGTATTTAAACTGATGGTAAAAGATTTTTATAGCCTGCTACTTTTGGTTTAAAAAAAATGTAGGTGGTATTTTTTTAAAGGAATAATCAAACAAATTAAAGCACCCAAAATTTAACCCGGATTTCGCAAACATTTTGTTTAAATGGTATTTATTTCTTTATCTAAAAAAAATGTTGATTTTGGGAGAATCAGGTTAAAACTTCACCAATAAAGATTTTTATAAATAACTTTGTTTCAACCTTTAAAATTTAACTAATCTAAAATAAACAGTATGTTTCCAACCATTAACCCTACTACCACCGAAGCTTGGCAGGCATTGCAATTACACTACAAGGCCATGAAACCCCTGCAAATGAAAGAGTTGTTTGCTTCAGACAAAGAAAGATTTAACCAATTTTCTCTTTGTGCCAATGAGCTGGTATTTGATTACTCAAAAAATATTATTACCACACAAACCATGGCATTGCTTATGCAACTGGCAACCGAATGTGGATTACCAGAAGCCATCAAAACTTTATTTGCAGGAGAAAAAATTAATGTAACTGAAAACAGAGCTGTACTCCATACTGCCCTGCGCAACTTTAGTGGCAATCCGCTGCTATGCGATGGCAAGGATATTATGCCAGATATATTGGCAGTACAGCAACAAATGAAAACATTTTGCGACAGTGTACATTCTGGTACTCAAAAAGGCTACACTGGCAAGCCAATAAAATACATTGTAAATATTGGTATTGGAGGCAGCGATCTTGGCCCGGTGATGGTTACAGAAGCATTAAAACCATATTGGGTAAAAGGTATTACAACCTATTTTGTAAGCAATATTGATGGCAGCCACATTAGTGAAACACTAAAAAAAATTAATGCTGAGGAAACACTGTTTTTAATTGCCTCCAAAACATTTACCACGCAAGAAACCATGACAAATGCCCATACAGCACGTACCTGGTTTTTGGAGCATGCAAAAGATGAAGCACATATTGCCAGTCATTTTGTAGCCTTAAGCACTAACGAAGCAGCCGTGGTTACATTTGGCATTGCACCAGCAAATATGTTTGTATTTTGGGATTGGGTTGGCGGCAGGTATAGCCTTTGGAGTGCCATTGGTTTGTCTATTGCACTTACAGTTGGGTACGATAATTTTGACCAATTATTAAAAGGTGCTTATGCAATAGATACCCATCTTGCAACCGAGCCTTTAGAAAAAAATATCCCCGTAGTAATGGCATTAATTGGCATTTGGTACACCAACTTTTACGGTGCCACTACCGAAGCTATATTACCTTATGATCAATACCTGCACAGGTTTTCGGCCTATCTGCAACAGGCCAATATGGAAAGCAATGGTAAATATGTGGATAGAAACGGCAACAAAGTTACTTACGCTACCGGCCCTGTAATTTGGGGCGAACCAGGCACCAACGGCCAGCATGCATTTTACCAATTAATACACCAGGGCACACAAATGATTCCATGCGATTTTATTGCCCCGGCCATAAGCCATAACCCAATTGGCGAGCATCATAAAATACTATTAAGCAACTTTTTTGCTCAAACTGAAGCGCTGATGAATGGCTCTTTAAATGATAATCCTTACCGTGTTTTTGAAGGCAACCGACCTACCAATTCTATTTTACTAAAACAAATTACCCCCTTTACTTTGGGTGAACTAATTGCTTTGTACGAGCATAAAATATTTGTACAGGGCGTAATCTGGAATGTGTTCAGTTTTGATCAATGGGGTGTAGAATTGGGCAAAATTTTAGCAGGAAAAGTGTTACCGGAATTGCAAGATCCTGAAAGGATTGAAACACATGATGCCTCTACTAATGGACTTATTAATGTATATAAAAAAATGAGAGAGTAGATTTTTTCTCCTACAAAAAAAATGAAAAAAGCTGGCTGATTGATGGCCAGCTTTTTTATTACTTCAAGCTAAAATTAAAAATTTGAGTTAATAAAATATCAGTTGATTTTTAATCTACCTTCAGCTTTTAACTACATCACAAAAAAGCGTTGCACCTTATTTTTTGTACTTACAAAAGTGCTCCATTGCTTCAATCAAAAATAACTTAAAACTTTTATCAGTATTGCAACAAATACTTTACAGAAAAAAAATTCGTCATTTTAAACCGTAAAAGCCTGACTCAATTAAATAAAACATCTTTAAAATAATCTGCCATTTTACAACTCCTTCATTGCAGGTAATATGATTTCCGTATCTTGATACATATAAGATAAATATCCAGCAACTGAATAGTAA
Organism: Chitinophagales bacterium; assembly: GCA_038234405.1. GTDB lineage: Bacteria > Bacteroidota > Bacteroidia > Chitinophagales > Chitinophagaceae > Ferruginibacter. The sequence continues at coordinate 5,124 of JBBQTZ010000121.1, read as the reverse complement.
CTTTAACCCGGATTTTTGCAGTTGATAAACTTTTACTATTTCAACTGTAAAAATCCGGGTTTAGACAAAACATCAGCAGATTTTTACTTTATACAACTGCTTATTTATGCGTAAAAATATATACTTATTTAGCTTTTTTATTTGTGTATTGTGCAACCTTTTTTCATTGCGCCTGTATGCACAAAAGCCTTTACCACAACCTACAACAGATAGCATCTTTAGTACCCGGCACCTTTGCAGTACGGATGCTATATTGCAACAACTACGGCTTGATAAGGACTACAAGGCGAGGGAAGATAAAATGAATGAACAGATTGCTCATTTTGCCCGACCGCTAGCCAACGACACCCTAATTGTGCCAGTTGTTGTTCATATTGTAAACCCAACGCCTTTAGCTATTTCAGATGCTTTTGTAATAGCTGGTATTGCCGATTTAAATGATGCTTTTAGTAAAGCTGGCAGTTATGCAGCAAGCCTTGGGGTAGATACCAAAATAAGATTTTGCATTGCTAAAAAAGATCCGGACGGTGGCAATACCACCGGTATTATTCGCACAAGTTCTTATTTTGGTAACGATTTAAATAGCGATATTGAAGATGACCGACTGAAAAATCTTATACAATGGGATCCAAAAAGATACCTAAATATCTGGTTGATTAAAAATATAAATACCGAAGGGTATGCCAACTATAGTTGCGGCAATTGGGTACGCCTCGGTATTGGTGGCTATGCTACCCTGCCACCCAATGGAGGTAAATTAGATGGCGTGGTTACAACTGCTTTTGGGGTTTTGCTGGCACACGAAACCGGGCATTACCTTGGTCTCTATCATACTTTTGAAGGGTTTTGTACCAACTTTGATTGTACCACAAATGGCGATAGGGTTTGCGATACGCCACCCGATGGTTCATTATTTGCTTCACCCGGTTGCGCTAGTCCATCAAATACTTGTAATTCCGATACCCTATCTTCTTACTCTAATGGAAACTTTACAACAGATGTACCCGACCCTATTGATAATTTTATGGATTATGGCAACGCCGCCTGTATTAATCGGTTTACGCAAGGGCAGGCAGACAGAATGAGAGTTGCCATACTTACACAGCGCCCCGGATTGCTGCAGGATGAATGCAGTGCACCTTGTGCCGAATTAATTACTGCCAACTATGCAAGGGATACGGCTTATACCAAAGTGGGTGATTCAGTAATTTTTACAAACACCTCTGTTGGGGCAAGTAATTTTACCTGGCTTATTGATAACGTGGTGGCTTCATCTACCACCAATTTCAAGTTTACTTTTAATGCAACCGGCAAATTTAAAATCACTTTAAAAGCTTTTAATGCAGATAGTAACTGCTTTGCCTCACACAGTACCTATGTACTGGTAAACTGTGGTGTAAGTGCAAAGTTTTATGCAAGCAGAAGAGTTATTGCATCGAGAGTGCCCACTTACCCGGATAGCATTGTTTTTGTAAATACTTCTTTTAGAGGAGTAAGCTATCAATGGCTTGTAGCAAATGATAAAGGCCTGGCAGAATATGTAGTGACAACGGCTACCAATTTAACCTACACTTTTCCGGTACCGGGTAATTATACTATTCGCTTAATAGCCACCAACGGTAGTTGCAGCGATACTTCCGGCATACAAAAAATATCAGTAATGGATCCGGATGCGGATGCTGCTATGTACTTATTTAATGCTTATTGTTTTCAACAAACAAAAATTAAAGTAAGTTTTTGCATCAGTAATTTTGGCTATACCCCTTTGCCAAAAAATACACCTGTTACATTTTATGACAAAGATCCACGGCTAGCAGGCGCCAATAAATTATCACCTACATTTTACCTGCCTAATGAAACACAGGGTATTTGTACTTACTGCTTTTACGATCATATACTTACTGTACCCTTTGCCGGACTAAACCAGGTATATGCCGTAGTAAATGATTCTGGTACTACAAGCCCATTATTACTACCCAATACCAGTTTAAAAGAAAAAAATTACTTTAACAATGTAACCCTCATCAGCAATATTAAATTTAGGGTGGTTGCCACACCTGCCACTGCTACCCTGCTGCCGGGAGATACCCTGCAACTACAGGCACAGGCATTTCCAGCGGGATTTCCATCGGCTTCATACAAATGGAACGATGCTTATAAATTGAGTTGTACGGCTTGCGCCAATCCGCAATTATATGCAGATAGCGACCGTATAAAAAGGGTAATTGCTACCAGCCAGTTTGGATGTATTGATACTACCTACCTTACCGTTAAAGTGCCACCGGCAAACGATTACACCGTAAACATCAACAGCGTTTGTCCGGTAAAAGATAGCATAACAATCAACTTTACGTTGTTTAATCAATTCTTTCGTGGTGTAATACCCAAAAACCTTGTAGTGGCTTTTTACAATGGCGATCCCAGGGTTGCAGGAGCTACAATATTACCGCCTGTATTTTCTGTGGCAGATACCAGTTTTACATTACAAAAAACATTCAATACCCGTATAAAAATTATGCCGGCAGGCAATTTATATGCTGTAGTCAACGATAGTGCCATTGCTATCCCCATCAACTTACCCAACACACCTAAGCTTGAAAAATTTTATTCCAACAACACCAATACTGTTCCTTTTGCGCCCAATAAAACTTTGTATGATATTGCCATTTGCAAAGGGCAGTCGTACTTTGGATATACTACCAATGGCACTTATATAGATACATTGCCAAACTTTAAAGGGTGCGATAGTATAAGAACAGTAAAACTTACCATAAAGCCTGTTTTTGCTACCACGGTAATTACGGCTATTTGCTTTGGTGAAAATTATGCCGGGCATACAGCAAGCGGTACATACATAGATGTATATCCTGCTGTAAATGGCTGCGATAGTACCCGTACACTTTTTCTAACTGTAAAGCCGTTATCGTTTAGTACTATCAATGCCGTTATTTGCCAGGGCGAAAACTATGCAGGCCATACCAGCACGGGCATTTATACAGATGTGTATGCCGCCGCCAATGGTTGCGATAGCACCCGTACACTAACGCTTACGGTAAACCCAAATAAGGCTTTACGCATAGATACTTCTATCTGCGACGGTGAAACTTATTTTGCAGGTGGAAAGCTGCAAACCAAAGCTGGTATTTATTATGACACAGCACGTACTTACCTAAACTGTGATTCTATCAAAACAACCAACCTGGTTGTTCACCCATTACCAAAGCCCAATCTTGGCGCAAACAGAGGCATTTGTAAAGATGATACCTATACAATGAACCCCGGCAGTTTTGCCAGTTACCGTTGGCAGGATGGAAGTACCAATGCTACTTATACTACCAATATATTAGGGCAATATTATGTGGCAGTAAAAACTATTTTTGGCTGTACTTTTTCAGATACCATTTTGCTTACCAGCGTATTGCCTCTGCCCAAAAACTTTCTTCCGGCAGATAGTTTTTTATGCCTCGGAAATATTTTAAGGGTTGATGTTCCGGGCTACAAAACATATCTATGGAGCAACGGCAGCACTAGCAGCTTTACAGACCTTACCAGTACCGGTAATTACCGTTTGCAGGTAACAGATGGTTTTGATTGTAAGGGTAGCGATGTAATGAAAGCAGTGTTCTATACAGATTGTATTATCATTGGTATTCCATCTGCATTTTCGCCCAATGGGGATGGAAAAAATGAAACTTTTAAACCTTTGATACCAGCACCAATTACCAACTACCGCATGCAGATTTTTAACCGACCGGGGCAACTGCTTTTTGAAACTGAAAACCCGGCAAGTGGCTGGGATGGAACTTATAAAGGCGTAGCGCAGGATCCTGCTGCCTTTGTGTACTATATTACTTTAAAAAACTATAAAGGAGAAATAGAAAAACATAAGGGAACCATTGTGCTGGTGAGGTAAAAAAGATTGATTCAGTAAAATAAATTTAATGCAAAAATATTGCCTTTAAAACCAATAGTAAACAGTACTTATTTACAAATACCATAAACAAAATCTAATGAACAAGCTTGTATTTTTTTTATTGTTGTTGCCATTTTTTACCAAGGCACAACAGCATCAGCTAGATAGTTTATTTGCTGTACAAAAAGATTTTAGTGGCGTAGTATTAGCAGCAGAAAAAGGCAAAATAATCTACCATAAAGCTTTTGGGTATCGTGCATTTGCCAGTAAAACGCCGTTGCAAAAAAGTGATATTTTTGAGTTGGCATCCGTATCTAAACAATTTACAGCAATGATTATTATGATGCTGAAAGAAAAAGGAATGCTTGGCTATGATGAATCCGTAGAAAAATACCTATCCATTTCCTATAAAGGAATTACCATTCGTAATTTACTTACGCATACAAGCGGACTACCCGATTACCAGGATATTATGGATGAGCATTGGGATAAAACCAAAGTAGCTGGTAATGAAGATTGTATAGAATACCTGAACAAATTTGCACCAGCAAAATTATTTGAGCCCGGTACAAAGTATGAATACAGTAACACGGGATACCTTTTACTGGCAAGCATTGCAGAAAAGGCAAGTGGTACAGATTTTATTGAATTGTGCAGGCAATGGATTTTTCGTCCGCTACAAATGAACAGTACTGCTATTAGAACACTTGCAGAAAAAGCAGCCATAAAAAATTTTGCCATTGGGCATATTTTTGTGCAAAACCGGCAGCTTTATATCCGGGCAGATTCTTTTCCTTCTTCCAACTATACCATTTGGCTGGGCAATAGAAAAGGCCCGGGCCGTATTAGTTCTACCGCTACCGATTTATTAATCTGGGACCAGGCTTTGTACAGCAACAAACTGGTAAAACAATCAACCTTACAAGAAGCTTTTACACCAATAAAACTGTATGATGGCAGTAATTCTTACTATGGTTTTGGCTGGATGCTGAGAGCAGCTTCCAATGATGGCACAGTAGTGTATCATGACGGCGATAACCCCGGCTACAAAACTGAAATTATACGATTGATTGATAAAAAGAAAACCATTATCCTCTTTAATAACAATGCCATTCAAAATTTTGAAGATCTTATAAATACAATGGAAACTATATTGAAGTAACTTCTGATGATGATTGAATATTTTAATACACTATTTTAGATATTTTCAA
>JBBQTZ010000120.1:0-13287 GCA_038234405.1 Chitinophagales bacterium | reverse complement strand
CCCTTGGTGGCTACTACTAGCCGGTATTTTCCTTTTAATGTGGCTAAAACTTCTTCTACGCCATCCAATAGTTCTATAGGCCTTTCTAACAAATCTTTACCGTATTGTAACGCTTTTTCAATTACAGCTATGTTGAGTGTCTTATCCGTTACCCTTAGTGCTGTTTCAATCATCGAAAGCATAAAACCTTTTATACCATACCCATATAAAGGCAGGTTTTGTATTTCTGTTTTAAACAGTTCTTTGGCCAATGTATGCCGGGGCAAATAATCCTCCAGCAGATCGCAAAACAACTCTTCGGTTTCCTTAAAATAAGGCTCATTTACCCACAATGTATCATCTGCATCAAATGCAATTACTTTTATTTCCATGGTTTTTGACGTTGTGGCGTTGAGACGTTTTTTATTATAAAATTTTTTACTTCTTTGCTTCTTTGCCGTTAGGGCGTTAAAGCGTTTTTTATAAATTTTTAATTTGGGTCTAATTATCGTTTTTTTTTTATTTTGTGCGAAATTGCCTATTGCCCTTTGCCTATTGCCCTTTACCCCTTGCCTTTTCACCGTTCAATGATGCGTTTCTCCTAAAAGAAAAAATGCAGGAATGTTAAATCGCTTGCGCCAGCTTACTTCACTGTGATCGTCACCTACAAATTCTTTAGATATCCAATGGCTGGAATTGTAGCCCTTATGCAACATAATAGCATCGGCTTGCAGTTGAAACGGTTTGTACATACTATCTAAGGTTGCACTTCCATGATCAAAATAAAATTTGTGGGTGCCTGGCGAAGGCAAATGTGTTTTAAAATAGTGTAAAAATGCTGCCGGTATTGGATTGTTAATGGTAGTAAATATACCTGGCCAATGGGTAGATAAACAAGCTGCTCCGCCAAATACTCCAGGGTATTCGCAAATGGCATACATTGAAATTAAACCACCCATACTACTGCCGGCAATAAAAGTATTTTGCTGATCTTTTAAAGTAGAAAAATTACTGTCAATATATGGCTTTAGTTCTTTCACCAAAAATTTTAGGTAGTTATCACTTTGTATGTTACCAGAAAATATAGGAACACTTGTACTTCGTTTGAGTAAATACAATTCATGTTGCTTTGCTACAGGCAAACTTTCAAAAGGCTTTTGTGGAAAATAATCTATGTGCCTGTTTTTATCGCTGTTCCAAATGCCAACAACTATACAGTTCCTGATTTTCTTTTCTTTCATCAGCCTGCCCAATATTTCATCAATACCCCAGTCTTGTTTGTTCCAGGTGGTGTTGGCATCAAAGAGCATTTGCCCATCGTGCATATAAAGTACAGCATACTGCTGTTGACTATTATAGCCATCGGGTAACCAAACATCAACATTTCTTGCATCTACATATTTAGAGGTAAATTTCTCTAATCTTTTTATGGTGCCCGAAGAAGGCACCGGCAACTGAGCTATCATTGAATGAGTTAAAATTATGCTGAAAATAAGGAGGAATATTTGTTTCATAAAAGCTATTCGATTTTCTTTAACACTGCTGCACAAAGCGTATTGAGTAAAATGCTTTTACCGGTAAATATTTTATTGCTTAGCAGATCAATATAGTTTGCCGAAGGTAGATTAAATGTTGCTTTTTCATTTTCGAGATTGAATAGTACAATCAGCTCATTGTTGTCATCATACCTTTTATAACCCATTTTTTTTCCTTCGGTAACGATAAACTCCAGCTTACCTTCTGATAAAACAGCATTACTTTTTCTGATAGCGATCAGCTTTTTATACCAGTTAAATTGCTGCTGGTTAAAAGCAACTTTATCAAAGCTTTTTTCTCCGGGTTGATAATTGTTTCTGGTTTCGTTTTCAAAAATAATCCCTTTCCACATCAGTGGTTTTCTGCAATGCGGATCATCCGCACCCCACATACCCATCTCTTCTCCATTCCAAATTTGCGGTGCCCCAATACTGGTAAATAAATGCACCAGATAAAGTTGTACCCTTTTGTAGGTTTCAGCAGTTGGCTTACCGGTTTTATATTGGCTATCATCATTGGGGGTAGCCTTAAATTTATATTGATTGGGGTTGTAAAAATCACTCAGCAAACGGGGTGCATCATGGGTAGAGGAAGTGTTCATCATGGCATACAAATTATCTGGCTGCAGCCTGTTCCATTGAAATAGCAAACTATCTTTAAAGGTAGCTGCATCGATAGAAAAATCCGTTTTTGCAAAGAAATAGCGAGCCGGGCGGTAAGCCTGGTAAAACATCACAGCATCAAAAATATCGCCCCTGGTATAAGGTGCAGGATCCATCAGTTTATCCGGCCATTGCTGCCACCATATTTCCCCAATTAAATACGCATCGGGGTTGATGGAGCGTACCTGTTTTCTAAAATCTCTCCAATATCCCATGCCAATCTGGTCTGCCACATCAAGCCTGTATCCATCAATACCTTTACTGGCATCACCATTGGGTGCCAGCCATCTTTTGGCTACGGCAAACTGGTGTTGCTTAGTACCTTCATTCATATTACCCTCGTAAGGATTACCCACTACACGGTTGCTGGTAATAGCTACTTTTTTTAACTCAGGCAGGGTTTGGTTACCCAGCCAGCCAGTGTATTTAAATTCATTTTGCGGCGTTGCAGGGTCGTCAAAAGCTGTAATATCGTACCAATCTTTATACGCAGATTGCTTCTGATTTTTTACCAGATCCTGCCAGGCCCAAAATAAAATACCGGTATGGTTCCAGCTATAATCCATTATGATTTTCATGTTTCTTTTATGTACCTCCTGCACCAGTTTTAAAAATAATTTATCGGCAGATGTCCATTGCCAGGTAGCAGGATCGGCTGGGTTTTCGCCGGCAATAATTTTATTATCGCCAACCGGGTCCCCACCAAAATTTACATCTATGTGGTGGTAATTCTTTGCATCGTATTTATGCAGGGAAGGTGCATCGTTAATAGGATTGATAAACAATGCATTTACACCTAGTTGCTGCAGGTAATCCAGCTTGTTGAGCACGCCTTGCAAATCGCCGCCATACCTGCGATATTGTATGGTTTCATTAAATGGTTTATTCATTTTTTTCTCCCAGGCCTGCTGACCATACCAGTTTTGTGTCCAGGGAGTTGCGCTCCAGTCTGCCGGCGGTTCCATTTGTGTTGGCACTGTTATATTGGCTGGTGTTGGATCATTTTTAGTATCGCCATTACTAAATCTTTCTATAAAAATTTGGTACCAAATAGCAGTTTTACTCCATGCAGGTGGTTGGGAGAATGGGGTGCTGATTTTTTGGGCAAAAATTGGTTGAAAGCTTATCACCACAATTAATGTACTTATAAAGTTTTTCATTTGACAATCATTATTTATTGAAATAAAAATAGTTGTTAATCGGGTGCAAAATATTCTTCTGACAAGTTTTATTTCAATTTGATAGTAAAATGGTAACATAAACACTGCTGGTTTCCATTGTATCAAGCCTACTTTTACGATATTTAAACGCTACAAAACTATTTCCAATTGTCGCCGTCCTGATTGTAATTTTATCCGCTTGCCATAAAGAACCCGCAAAAATTACACGAAATCCATCTGCATATATAGATACAGTAAGGCCGGTAATTACAATTTCTGAAAATGTTACAGGTTGCAAATTGATAAGAGTAGGGGCACTTGAGCAAGAAGTAGATTCTTTATTTGCAGATACGTTATTTACACTATATAAAAAAATTTCAACCGATCCCAGTTATCAATCAATCACCTTGTATTTTACTACCAATTTGCCTGCTAGCAGAGTAATTAGTGCCCAATGGCAAGTAGGGACAGAAACTACAAGCCGCAACGGCAGTAAAATTGCAATAGATTTTGAAACACCTGCACCGTCTTTAACGGCAAGGCTTACAATCAACTTGCGTTATTCCTATAACCGTGTGTCTTCATTTACAGATACGTTATACAAAAACTTTGCGATTAGTACAGATACTTCCATGTTTGGTAAATATTATGGTGCTAATACGGATGAACCATCAAATAAATATACAGTTACAATCAGAAGCATGATTGATATTTCTACAGGTTCTCCTATTAGCTGTAGAGGGATTAGAAATCTTATGATTGGGTATCCCTTTAATCTTGAAATATTTCCCAGATCAAGGGATTTTGGAACATGTGGTTCCCTCGGAGAGTCGTCGTCAATTGTCACAATCGGAAATCAGAAATTTTATTTCCCTATTCAGCAGGATTTTTAAATTCACGTAAGGATTCCATTTCTATTGATTACTCCTACTTTCAAATTAATACCATTACTGTTTTAAAAGATACTTTTTTTGTAAAAGAATTTATTGGTAAAAAAGTATAAAGCAATAGCTCAATAGTTTTTTATTGAGGTTTACCTAACTCCCTTTGATGAACTTTTACATCAAAATTGGTACGGGATGCAGTTGTTGAATTTACTACCGTATAAAAGCTTTCGCCTTTCTTTTTATAAATACTATCCCCTATTTGTAAAACTCCATTCATCGTTTCCGGCATTGGTAAAATTTGCCCATCATCCAATCGCATATCTTTAAAATATTGCTTGTGAGTATCTGTTATAATTTGAACTACGGTATTTTTTAAACTTATATTATTTACGATGCTTTCTTTTTCACCGGCAGACATATTTTTTATAACCAGAAAAAAAACAGCAGCAAAAGCAATAAACAATACAATAATTACAGTGCCACCATTAATTTTTTTATTGTATTTTTTGTTGTACCACGTAACACTAATTGCTACTGATACTATAAATACAAATATTAAAACCATCAACATAGATCCATCCACAATTATTGTTTAAGGATTAGGTATTTTGTACGTAAACGAAGACTGGTTATGGCCTTGATTTTTTTTGTTACATTTTTTTATCAACCTGTCCCGAAAAAATCGGGAGAAAAAACGTAAACAGTTGCTAGCTCAAAATTGTAAAGGCTTTGCGATCAAAATTGTTAATCCATAATTATGCTTTTTATTAAATTGTTGCTATTTAATAGTATCTCTTTTAAAATACCTTTTAAGCCCTAAATAATCAATTAGAATGATAAACCCTGCAAAGAAAATTACACCAATTCCAAAAAAATAGCTTAACGAAAATCCACCCTTCCACAGGCCATTTGCCTTTTTAAAATGAAACAACTGTTCTTCCTGATAACTGTTTGCTATGGCAACAACTATAGTGAACAAAAACGGAATCCATAGCCAAAATAACTGCTTTGTTTTAATAGTTACAAAATTTACCCAAACCCAACTTGCAAAACAAATTACAATTCCTACAAGCCAAAATTGATTGGCAGCGGCTTCGCAATATGGCACAAAATCTTTTGCATTAGCTAATTTTAAATTATTAACTGCATTAAATCTATTAGCTACATAAAATAATAATGCTGTAAACACTACTGCAATTATGATGGTTAATTTTTTGTACATTTTTAAGTTTGATATAATATTTTAGCTAAGCTAAATAAACATCAAGAATTTTATCTTGAACAAGATATTGACCTTTAATGAAATATTTTTTATAAATACTATTATGTTGATTAATTATAGTTTCTATTTTATATCAACTGCATATTTCAATCGTTATGATAATTCATAAAATACTTTCTATTTATTAGCGTTATATTCTGCTTCAGTAATTTCTTTTCCATCGGGGTTGAAATATTTTATATCATGTTCGCTGAATGATCTGCTTTTAGACGAAAAATTTTTAATTTTATTATAATATTTTTTTACAAAACCTTTTGCATTGGTTCGTTTGCCTTCACCATCAATCCAGCCTTTCTTCCAATTGCCTACCAAAGTAATCCCATCAGTATTTTTTTCAATTCCTTTACCATCATAATAGTCATCTTTAAAGGTTCCGGTATATGAATAGCCATTTGAACTTTTTACTTCACCAAGACCATCCCTACGACCATTTTTATATGAACCTTTATAAGTGGTTGTGACACCTCTATCGGTATATGTTTCTTCACCAATGCCGTCTTTTTCTCCATTCTCCCAATCGCCAACATATGAGCGATTGGAACGATTTTTGTTTTTAAGGGTACCTTTACCATGTCTTGCACCATTTTTAAAATCACCTTCATACTCTTCGCCTTCCCAAATAGAAATCCTTCCACCTTTTTCTACTATATTGTTTGCCTGATATGTTTTCCCTTTTCCGTGTAGGTAGCCATCTTTAAATACACCTTCGTAAATATCGCCAGTGCTACTTGTATATTTTCCTACTCCATTCGGTTTGCCATCTTTTATTTCACCTTTGTATTTATCTCTGTTTTTAAAAGTTATAGTGCCATTGCCATCTTCCTCTTTTATAAATTCATTTTTTAGTGCGTTGGTTAAATTTGGAAGTTTTTTTAAATAATTTCGCTCATCATTAACATCTCTAAAAGCCCAGGCAATATATTCAACATTAATCCTACTTGCTTTAGCTATACTCAACCACTGTTCAACGGATAGTTCTTCTACAAAACCGGGATATATTAATTTTAGTTCATTTCCGGCTCCTCGCAGCAATTGGTCGGCCACAAATTTCCAGGTAGCATCTTTAAAGCCTCCTTGCGGAAGTGTGCTTTCTCCCTGTTCGGTTGCCAATGTATTGTACAAATATCCCAGTCTTTTAGCACTGGTTTTATTCTTTAACCCAAGATTTGAAGTGGCATATTTAAAAAATACATTGAATCCCCTCCTACAATTTGCAGCCATCTTTAATGCAGCTTCCGGATAGGCAGTTTCCAACTCTTCAAACCGATTAAGCAGTTTTATTTTTTGGTCATCATTCATAAGCTCAAAACCACATAATGGATACGTGTATCCTAAGGGTGTTGATACATAAGGCTTGCTTGCCCCGAAATAGTAAGCAATCACGTATAATTCTAACCTTTCGAGATACGCTTTTTTTTGCGGATATTTACCTTGGAGTTCCTGAAAATAATTTGTGGTAAAATCTGGAAACAACCGGGCTTTCCACGCATAATTTATTAAAGTGTCAAAAGGTGTTTCTGGCCCTATAACTTTTAACTTTCTTATATAATTTGACGCATCAAGATAGTCGGGAAAGGTTGCAGACTCAACAGTAGAATAGGTTTTATAGAATTCATCCTGCGCAAAAATTTTTATTTCTAAATCAGAATAGTTTTTATTTTGCCTTACGGCATTGTATGTGTTAGTTATAAAAACTCTTTTTTGCTCTGCTTTTTCATTGGCTATTCTTTGCAAGTAAAGCTGATGATCTATTATGCGATCCTGCTCCCTTTGGTATGTAGCCGCTTCCCGCTGTCTTACTTCGGTAACGTAAGCCGCATCGGCAGCCTTTTGTGCTTTGGTTTTCATAAATTCAGGAGTAGCGCCATTTGAGCTTTGTACAGTTATAGCTTTGCCTGGCTTCATATTCATATTGTTTACTATTCTTTGCCTGTAATCACTTTGGTATTTTGCCTCCGCTTTTTCCCAATAGTTTTTTTGTGCGTTGGCTTGCAGGGTAATAAAAAAAATACCTAATAAAATAATGGTAATTAATAAAAATTTCATTTTCTTTATTTTTAATAAATTTTTTGATGGATTACATTTTATCTCAAAATAAATAAGAGTACCCCCCTGTCATTATTCAATTACTGAGTACGGTTTTAAATCAGCATCATAATAACCCAGGTATAATTTTTCTCTTTTTGAATTTTCAATATATTTTATTAGAAACCCATCTTTGTACATCCACATGCCATCTTCACTTTTCAATACAAGGTTTCCATTATTGTCATATATGTAAGAAGCATACTGGTTCTTTTTCTTATCTGCTATTCGTGCCAAATAATATTTACCAAAGGCCGTATCTACAAAATCTATTTCTATACCGGGTTCCATTTGTACAAATTCAGCCGCTTTTGATTTACCTTCCGCTATATCATAATTATAAAAAAATAACTTTCTAATATCTTTTTTATGGATCATGAAATTAGTCAATGAATTACGATAAACTTGATCTCGTTGCATTATACCTACATTACCTACAATTTCTACCTTGTTATTTAATAAGTATTTTTTACCATCATTTCCTATTGCTGTAAATAAGTTTTCCCCAGCTATTTTAAAATTTTTATATTCTGTTGTGTTTATAAAAACTTCTCCTTTGTTATTGATTACCATATTTCTTTTAGCATCGCTGGCAGTTGCCGAAAATAAGCCATCCCCTATTTCATTTACCTCGGTATAATCATCTGTATTTATTATGATTTTGCCTTCTCCATTCACCACTATTATTTTTTTCAGTTTGTTTTTTTCGCTGCATAATTTATCGGTAAATAAATCATATTCTTTCTTACTAATAGCACTTCCAAAATAAGTTAATATAAATGGATTGCGTCCTTCTTTTGAGGTATAAAATAAGGGTTGCCCTACAGCTTTACCCAAAGGGTTTAAAAATATTAGTTCGTATACAGCTTTAGCATCTTTAAGTTTTCGTTGTGCTAAGCTTAGTTGTTTTTTACCTTCGCTTCCACTACCGCTTATGTCAACCTCAGTATAATTTTCCTTATTTAATTGCTCCCCTTTTTTGTTAAAAACATCGTAATAAGTAAACATATTATCTGAAACAAAAAACAAACTACCATTACTTTTAACTTTTTGATACTGTTTAACAGCAACAATAATTTTACCATTTTCATCAACAACGCCTTCTTGAGCGCTACTTTCGGTTACAACATATCCAGCTTCATTAGCAAATCGGCCTTCTATGGTAATCAGCTTTTTTGTTTTAATATTTTTAAATGAATATGGCTGGTAATCTACAGCACCCCTCAATGGCATTTTAATGGAAACTATATTCCCCCGTATTTCACTTACTCCTTTGGCTTCAACACTATCCCATACTATTTTGCCTGTTTTTATCTCCATTATTTTATTACCATAGATGATATATTGTTCAGTAATTAATGGAGGTGTGTACATGTAAAAAACGGGCGACAATACAACTTTTCTATCTTCCGTCATATACCCCCATTTTGCATTATAATCAAATTGCTTTTGACTTTGGATTTGAAAGGGAATTAATTTTTGTGCAAAAATGTTTGCTGTGTTTATTAGCATCAGTAATGGCAGAATTAATACTTTTTTCATTTTGGCATTTTTAAATTTATTTTTTAATTAATTTTTTACTCCACTAACTCCCACTTTATCTACATGTATGTTTATTAGATAAGTATACCAAATAGGCTTCCTAATCTTTTGAGGTGCACAGTTCTAAACCCATGGCATTTTAATTGATGTAGAGGTTAATTTCCCAGGCATTATCAATCTAAAGTGAATACAAATTCAGGTGTTTCAATTTCTACTATTAACGGACAAATGCGATTATTTAATACCTTAACTTTAGTTTGTTCATCTTTTGTTTGAAGATTCTTCAACTTCGCATTTTGTGCATATTTTTTCAGGTATGGGAATGAGGGTTTATCGAAGATAAATGTCTGAACACCATTTCCTACATCCAACTTTAATTCACCATTGTCATTTAAATAATCATATTGATTTCTACTTAAAATAAACATTACTGCTGCTGGAGGTAAAGGGCCTGATTTGACTGTAAAAAAATTTATATATTTAGTACCGGAAGCCAATGCCATATTGTTTAACACTAATTTTTCAGATTGTTCATTTTTAGTTGACTCCTTCCATTTAAATGCTAAATTTTGTGTACCGTCATTAATAAATTCAATTTTGTAACGCAAAATCTCATTTGTTTTTTTGATTTTTAATGTATACACGAGTGTTGCACCCTCCATAATATCAAATTTGCCGTTAAGCGTTTCCTTTAAAAGAGTAGCTGTTTCGTTGGCTGAGGTATTAGAAACACCTGTATTTGAATTTGGATTATTAGCACCATCGGCTGTAATCAATTTTCCATCTTTGTATTGATATGTAGTTATGCTGCCGCCTGCTTTTGATACACTTGTTACCTCACCTTGTAATAATCCTCTTTTCCAATTGCCTGTAAGGGTTTCCTTTGGGGTTGTCAATTTGCCTGGTCCTTCTTCTAGTCCATCTTTAAATAATCCTTCAAAAATATCACCATTAGTAAAGTTTACTTTTCCATTTGTAAATACACCAGTGAGTGTATCATTTTTATAATACTGTGTAATTTGTTTTCCCTTTTTTGGCACAAATTCAATCAAGCCATATTTTTTTCCTCTACCAAAATAACCTTTAAAAGCATCTCCATTTTTGGCAGTAAGTGTACCCATACCGTACGGTGTGCCATACATCCATTCTCCTTCATAAACATTTCCGTCGGGGTAAGTTATTTTAGGGTTGCCAGTTTCTTTATCATCAACATATTGTGCCTCTAAGGTAAATTGAAGTTTTCCACTTTCATAAACTGTAGCAATACTCTTTCCATTTTGTTTTCCGTTTGTCCAATTTTGAAGCGTTACATTTCCATTTTTTTCTGTTTTTTTTATTGCACCGTCTTTTATTCCATCTTTCCAATTACCTTCAAATTCAACTCCACTTAGGTTAACATATTTCCCAAAACCTTTAATTTTATCATTTCCCCAATTTCCCTCATAAAAACCTCCAGGTTTATACGTGTATTTTCCAAATCCTTGTTTTACATTATTTTCGAAACTTCCTTCATACATATCTCCACTTTTATAGGTTTCTTTTCCAAAACCATTTCTTTTACCTTCTTTATATTCGCCAATGAACAAACTCCCATCTTTAGAAGTGTAAGTACCTTTGCCATCCTTAATGCCATTTACATTATACCCTTCAAATTTATCTCCATTTGTATAAGTTTCTGTTACAAATTTTGCATTGGGATTGGTGTTTGTTGATGTGGATGTTTCGTCTTTTTTAGATGATATAAATACCCCTTCATTATAAATTTCTGTAAAGGTTTCATTGCTGCTTTTTACGAAATGTATGACGGTACCATTAAACCTATTTTTTTTAAAAATGCCTGTATAAATATCACCATTGGCCGAGGTATAAATACCATTGCCACTGATGTCTCCTATGTTCCAATTACCAGCATACGTATCCCCGTTTTCAAAAAGCATTTCTCCCTGGCCCTCAGCTTTATTATTTACCCAATTACCTTTATAAACTTTTCCATTACTAAACTTCATTTTGCCGTACCCCATTTTTTGGGCATTACTAAACGCCCCGTTATATTCATTGCCATCAGCTTCTACAAAAACACCTTTACCATTTTTGCAGTCGCCCCATATACAAAGATTTGAGAAGCTATTTCTTTCTGCTTTTACAATTGTCATTTTTACTACTTCACCATTTCTACCAGCGGCAAAAGCACTGTTTTCTTTTGCGTTAAAAAAGGTTGTAGCAACCAAAGCAGTATCTAAAGTAGTAAAATCAATATCGTTAACTTTTGTAATAATATCGCCTTTTTGTAAACCTGCTTTTGCCGCAGGGCCATAAGTATAAAGTACCGTTACAATTGTGTTTTTGTTTTCAATTTTATAACCAAAGCCAAAACTTTTTTGGGCATAAGCATTGGTTAAATACAAAAGGGGTAAAAAAAGAAATACTATATTTTTCATGATTGCCATTTTATTTTTTACACAATTTTAAACACTACAAATACCTGCAAAGCAACAGCAATTGTTAAACAACCCATCCAACCCCAAAACCATTTTATTGATATGCCTGTTTGTTTTACAACTTTATAATAAATCAACATCATAAAAAACACAGCTATAATCAACGAAATTAAAAAGCCGTATTCTGTTGATCGCATTTGTGGTAACAAACAGTATGGTAATAATATACAACTGCCAATAAAACAAGTAAATGCTATTAATTTTATAAATTCCCATTTTTTTTCCTGCAAAAATAAAAGGGCGGCTATAATTTGTAACCCCCATTTTGCACCTGCAATTGTACAAGACAATAACATTTTTTGCTGAGAAAAATATAAAAGTTCAGCCTGCTTAATAAACCACCAGGTAATAATGGTTGACAATAAAAAGTAAATAAATGCTACTATACTATTTTTCAATCTTTCCAATTTTTTATTTTGCTTCCAATAGTAAAACCACCTGTAAGCCATTGAGCTCATCAGGTGTAAGTAAGTATAACTTTTTCTCGTTTGCCCCTAAAATATAATAAGTAGCAGTGAATTTACCTGCGCCCATTTCTGAGAACCCTTCACCACCGCCTGAAAGCGAAAGTTTTAAACCCTTAGGCTCATTTTTTTCGCTGTAATTATTTATAGAAAATATTTGTTGTTGAGCATCCATACCCTTTGTGGTGGCAATGCTATCTTTATTTAATGCTATAGATATTTTTAAATTTTTCTTGTAATAGGCATTCATAAAATCGGTATTGGTAACTGTTCCTTTTTTAGAACTCAACCAATTTAATGCTTCCTTAGCCGGTGCAACAATTGTTTCATTGTTTGATTGCTCGTTTTCAAATAATGATTTTCGGCTTCCTGAAATTGTGGCAACATCTGTCACCTGCCAAACTTTTCCTATAAGTAGTGCTGTAGCTTGGTCGATAGTGCCAATTGATGGGGGTATTTTTTCTGTTTGTATACAAGAGGTAACAAAAAGAATGATAGATAAAATAGCAGTAGTAAAAACAATTTGTTTCATTGTGTAAACGTACACCTATACACAATAAATTTTATACCCTCTGTACGGTATTTTTTTAAACAAAAATCTCCATTTTTAATTTTTGGGATGAAGTATTTAATCCATTCTTATTTTGCTGATAAAAGAGTGTCAGCAACCACTCACTTCAACCTTAACAGCACCACACACTCAATATGATGTGTATGAGGAAACATATCCACTGGCTGAATTTTATCCACGAAATATTTTTGACTTAACAATGCAAGGTCACGGGCCTGTGTGGCGGTGTTGCAGCTTACATACACAATTTTGGGTGCTGCCATTTCCAATAATTTAATCACCAATTTTTCATGCATGCCAACCCTTGGCGGATCGGTGATTACCACATCTGCTCTGCCATGTTTGGCAAAAAATGCATCATCACAAATTTTTATTACATCGCCTGCAAAAAATTGGGCATGGTTAATATTGTTGAGAGCGGCGTTTTCTTTTGCATCTTCAATAGCTTCTGCCACAACCTCTACACCAATAATTTTTTTAGCATGCTCACTTACAAATATGCCAATGCTGCCAGTACCACAATACAAATCGTACACTGTTTCGGTACCGGTAAGGCCTGCAAAATCACGGGTAATACTGTAGAGTTTTTCTGCCTGTTTGGTATTGGTTTGAAAAAATGAT
>JBBQTZ010000119.1:0-13297 GCA_038234405.1 Chitinophagales bacterium | reverse complement strand
AACCTATTGTATTTATACGGCAATATTGCCGCCTTGTTTCTCAAATTTAAACAATATACCAAAGCATTGGAGTACGCTCAAAAAGCAGTTACGTTAGCTAAGATGGGTGTTGGTAGCAGGCAGTCTTATGTTTTTGCATTAACCAATTTATCCGGTACATTAATCGATCTAAAGCAGTATGACAGCACTTTGAAGTATGCATTGCAAGCGCTGGATATTTGCCAGAAAGATAAAAATTATTACAGCCTGATGGCTAATAATTTACAGAATATAATTGCCGCAAAGATTTTCCAAAAAAAATACCAGGAAATAGGTAACTATTTAAAAATACTGGAAAGTATAAAAGACAACATTAGTTCTCCTGCTTATAACGCAAGGTTGCAGTTTGATTATGCAAGGGACTATTACTACAAAGGGAAATTTCCGGAAGCCAAAAAGTATGCTTTGCAAGCGTTGAAACAAAGTATCAATGACAGCCTGCAAGATTATGAATTGAATAGCTACAATCTACTGTTGAAAATTGAATCCGGAATGGGTAACTTTTCGTTGGCTGATGATTATGAAATGAAGGCTGACTCCATCAACCAAATGAACCTGGATAAAGAAACTGCAAAAAATGTACAGGAGTTAGAAAAGAAATATGAAACACAAAAAAAGGAAAATGAAATACTAAAACTTCAGCAGGACAATCAAAAAAAATCAATCCTCAATAAAATTTTTATTGGTACCTCAGCCGCTTTATTTTTAGTGGCATTTTTAGGTTATCGAAATTTTAAAAACAAACAACGCATCGCCAGGCAAACAGTAGAAATTCAGGAGCAAAAAATAACTGAATTGGAAAAAGACAAACAACTGCAAGCCATTGATGCCATGCTAAAAGGCCAGGAAGACGAACGTAGCCGTATTGCGAAAGACTTACACGATGGGCTGGGCGGCATGTTAAGTGGTGTAAAACTATCCTTTGTAAATATGAAAGAAAACCTGGTGCTTACGCCAGAAAATGCAGCACAATTTGATAAATCATTAGGTATGCTGGATATTACCATCAGCGACCTTCGCAAAGTGGCACACAACCTAATGCCAGAAGCATTGGTAAAATTTGGGCTACAGGATGCTGTTAGAGACTTCTGCGATACAATACAATCCTCATCAGGCATACAAATAAAATACCAGCAGTTTGGGGAACAAAGGAAACTAACCAATACAACCGAAGTATTCACTTACCGCATTATTCAGGAGCTGGTAAATAATGCAGTAAAATATGCTGCAGCAAATGAAATATTGGTGCAGCTTACTATTGCCACAGATAAAATAAGTATTACAGTGGAAGATGATGGTAAGGGATTTGATAAAAATACGCTGCTGCAAAATAAAGGAGCAGGTATGGACAATATTAACTACAGGGTTCAGTATTTTAATGGTATAGTAGATATAGTAACTGCCCCTGGCAATGGCACTTCCATTAACATTGAGTTAAAGGCATAGCCCATGATAAAAGTATATATAGTAGATGACCATGCAGTAGTTGTTGAAGGAATTACTGCCATGCTGCAAATGGAAAAAGAAATTGAAGTAGTTGGCCATTCGGAGAAAGCAGGGCATTGCATTAATTTTTTTTTAAGCCATACTGCAGATGTTATTTTAATGGATATTAGCCTGCCAGATATGAATGGCGTTGATTTATGTAAAGAGATAAAAACAAAATACCCTGGTATTATGGTGTTGGCATTAAGCACATTTAACCAAGGCACTTACATAAGAAAAATGATGGATAATGGAGCTAGCGGCTACCTGTTAAAAAATACGGGCAGAAAGGAAATAGTGGAAGCTATTAAAACTGTAACAAGCGGAAAAATATACCTTAGTAATGACGCAGCGCAGGCTTTAAAAACTGACACACAACTTCAACATAATATTCCGCAGTTAACAAAAAGAGAAAAAGAAGTATTACAAAATGTTGCTACAGGATTAACCAATTTACAAATTGCAGAAAAACTTTTTATAAGTGTAGATACGGTAGATACCCACCGTAAAAACCTGCACACAAAGCTTAAAGTAAAAAATTCAGCATCTCTCATTTTAGCGGCTATAAACCTTAAAATAATCTAGTATAAAGCCATTGTATGCACTTAATTTTTCTGACTAATTTTTGCAAGTTACTACAGTACCCAATTAGTAATCCATAATAAAGCATTCCATAATAAAAGCTTTTACTTTTTATTATGGATGAGTTACTGGTTTAGCCAACAGATTACTTCTATTTAAACCCCGGATGTTGCAATTTCATTTTAATATTTACCTGTGCTTTAACCCAATAATAAAAATTCTATCCTCCATTTTAGCCAGCTACAGTAAGTTATAAAAACTATATACCGGCAATAACCCATCGTATTTATATATGAAGAACGGTAACTCCTTACCATTCATTTTTAAATAATTTCGAATAAAATGTAGCATTCATGATAAAAAAAAACACTGTAGTTAAAAATACAGTTTTAGCACTTGTAGCCCTGCTTGGGCACAATATTGCCTTTACACAAACCACACCGGCAAAATTTTTAGATTCTGCCAATATGGATATATCTGTGCATCCTGGTGATGATTTTTACAAATACGCCGGCGGCACATGGTTAAAAAACAACCCTGTTCCTGCTAAAGAAACCATTTGGGGAAGTTTTAACCAGTTGAGAGATTTTAACATAAATGCAGTAAAAAAAGTATTGGAAAATGCTGTGGCAGACAAAACTGCTGCACCAGGCTCTTTAACAAAAAGAGTAGCCGGTTTTTATGTGGCAGGTATGGATAGTGCTACTATTGAAAAAAGAGGCGCCAGCCCAATTATGCCCTTTCTACAAAAAATTAATGCCATTGCTACCATCGAAGATTTTATAAATGAATCAAATAGGTTGCGTACAATGGGGCTTGCCAGTCCCCTATTTAGCTTTTATATAGGGCAGGATAGAAAGAATGTGGAGCGAATGATACCACAACTAGGACAAGGCGGCATTAGTTTACCAGATAGAGACTACTATCTTAAAAGTGAAGGCCGCAACAAAACCATACAGGATGCATACAAAAAATATATCAGCACCCTGTTTACACTTACAGGCGTGCCGGAGGAGCAGGCACTAATAAATGCTACTGCTATTTTTGAACTGGAGAAAAAAATTGCTGCCGCACAAATGAACAGGGTAGAAATGAGAGATGCATACAAAACGTACAATAAATTCCTGGTTGCCGATCTTAGCAAAACCACTCCTCACCTACCTTGGCAGCAAATACTATCTCAACTAAAAGTAAAGGGAGAAGATAGTATTTTGGTAAACAATCCATCTTTTTTTACAACAGTAGATAGCCTGTTGGCTTCCGCACCATTACAACACTGGAAAACCTACCTGCAATGGAATGTTTTAAAGGGATCGGCAGCTAATTTAAGTTCGGCTTTTGTAGCAGCAAATTTTGCTTACAGCCAGGTATTAAGCGGGCAGCGAATTCAAACACCACGCTGGCAGCGGATATCCAGCTTAACAGATGGCTCTGTTGGTGAATTACTTGGTCAATTATATGTAAAAGAATATTTTAAACCAGTAGCTAAAGCCCGTATGGCAGAGTTGGTAGCTAATTTAAGAAAAGCATTTGCCATACGCATTAATCAATTAGATTGGATGAGCCCTGCTACCAAAATTAAGGCCCTGGCCAAACTAGCTGCGTTTAGGCCAAAAATTGGTTATCCTGATAACTGGAAAACCTATGATGGACTTGAAATAAGCAGTGATAAACATTTTGAAAATTTCACCAATGTTGGTAAATGGAATTATAATTTCATGATTAGTCAATTGGGTAAACCTGTAGATAGAGAACGTTGGGGCATGACGCCACCTACAGTAAATGCTTATTATAATGCCACACTCAATGAAATTGTATTTCCGGCAGGCATATTACAGTTTCCGTTTTTTGATCCGGCTGCAGATGATGCAGTAAACTATGGCGGCATAGGGGCAGTAATAGGCCACGAAATGTCGCATGGTTTTGATGATAATGGCAGTAAGTATGATGCAGATGGTACATTAAGAAACTGGTGGACAGATGAAGACCGTACAAAATTTGATGCTAAAACAAAACAGTTAACCACACAGTTTGATAACTACACTATACAAGACAGTATTCATGTAAATGGCAAGCTAACCTTGGGCGAAAATATTGGAGATTTGGGTGGTTTAAATGTGGCTTATGAGGCATTTAAAATGACCAAACAGGGTAAATCAAATAAAAAAATTGATGGCTTTACACCCGATCAACGATTTTTTCTTGCGTGGGCACAAATATGGCGTGGTAATATATTGGCACCTGCAGCAGCTCAATTAATTCTTACTGATTCGCATTCTCCTGGCTTGTACAGAACAATTGGTACACCCGTAAATATGGATGCCTGGTATAAGGCGTTTAATGTAAAAGAAGGGGATAAATTGTATAAACCATCAGCAGAAAGAATACGCATTTGGTAGTTTAAACCCAGTTAATACAGCAGAAATTTTACATGGGTTTTATAAGTAAAAATAAATTTTATCAGCCGTGGTCGGTGTCCTCACCGGCCACTTGTTGCTGCGACAATTTGGGGTGCATCCCAAAGGAGGTTTAGCTTAAAAGCTTATCCTCCTTTTTTATTTAGTAACGTTTATATAAAATTGAACCAATATTGGGAACATTTAAAATTAACGCAGCGCCTTGTGTTTGGCGAAAACATCAACCACGGCCAACCCTTAGCCGGGTGTATCCACCAACTGAAATCCGGAGCAACAATTTGAAATGCGCCCCAGGATTTTTGCAGATGAAATACATCTTGGTTTTAAGCAAGGCAATATCCGTGTTAAAACTAACTGATCAATTTTATAAACGCTTCCCTTTTTCGCCTGGAAACATCCAGTAAAACGCCATTAGACATTTGTACCTGTGCCCCATCGTTTTTGATATACCTTTTAATAAAATTCAGATTAATAATAAAAGAATGGTGCACACGAAAAAAAATATCTTCTGGCAAAATCTCCTCCAACTCTTTCAAAGTTTTTGATGCTGTAACTTTTGTATTATCGGTAAAAAAAATTGTGGTGTAATTACTGTTAGCCTCCAGATAAATGATAGCACTAATATCAAAAAAATACAGACCATCGTGTGTAGGTATGGCCAGCTTATTTATATTTTTTTTTGGCTGTTGTAAATTTTGCAGCAACAAATTTACTTGTTTGCCAAGGTTTATATTTACAAAATTTTCAATTTTTGCAATAGCCGTTCTTAATTCTTCTATATCTATTGGTTTTAACAAATAATCGAACGCAGCATATTTGATGGCTTTAATTGCATACTGATCGTAAGCAGTGGTAAATATTACATGAAAATTTTTCTCGGTAATAGCATTAAGCATATCAAAGCCGTTCATCACCGGCATTTCTATATCTAAAAAAATAAGTTGTGGTTGATATTTTTGTATCAATGCAAGGGCTTCTTTTCCGTTGGAGGCCTCTGCCAATACCTCCACGTTACTGCAATAGCCCGATAGTTTTTGGCGAAGTGCCAGCCTGCCTTTTGGCTCGTCATCAATTATAATGGTAGTGATCATTTAATTAGTTTTTAAGTAAACGGTAATCCTGGTTCCTGTAGCAATTTCATATTCATATAAATCAACTATTTCAATGGATGTTTCTTTTTCGTTGTTAAATAATTTTATTCGTTCAATACTCATTTCCATACCATAGGATGATTCTTTGGTTTGCATTGTTAACTTACAAGCCTGCCTGCCAATTCCATTGTCTTCAATAATGTATTGAATGGTATCGGCCATTTTTTGTATGCTGATAGTAAGCAAACCCTCATTGCCAATTTTGTTTTTTAGCCCATGTAAGATAGCATTTTCTACAAAGGGCTGTATTATGAGTGGTGGCACTTTAAAATCACTATTTAATAAAATATCATCCACTGTAATTTTACTGGTAAATTTATTTTCGTGCCGCAGTTCTTCTAACTCTATGTAAAGTTGCAAGGTATCTACATCTTTACTAAGCAGTACAGTATTTTGCTTACTGCTATCCAGGATATTGCGCAACAGTTTGGCAAATTTATTTAGGTATAAGGTAGCATTGTACTTATCATTGCTATGTATAAATGCATCAATACTATTAATACAATTAAACATAAAATGTGGGTTCATTTGAGCCTTTAATGCAGCCATTTCCGTTTCGGCAATTTTTTGGCTTGTAGCTGCCCGGTAGCGAATAGCTTGTATCCTTTTTTTAACTAAAATAGAAATTAAGGCTATAACTAAACTACAAACCATCAATTTAAACCACCATGTTTGCCAAAAGGCAGGAGAAATAAATATAGTAAGGCTTTTTATTTGAGTACTCCATATGCCATAGCTATTACTGCTTTTAAGCTGAAATACATATTTACCCGGATCAAGGCCTGCGTAGTTTACTATTGTTCGGTTACCTGCATCAACCCAGTTTTTATCTACGCCTGACATTTGGTATTTGTACAAACATTCATCATGGTTTATAAAGTTTGTTACGCCAAATTCCAGGCTAATAAAATTCTGTTGGTAAGTAAGCTTTAATTCATTTGTATAAACAATATTTTGGTTAATATTGATAACTGCATTGGCAATTTTTATAGATTCTATTAATGGCTGTGGGCTAAACTGGTTAATACTAAATTTTGAAGGATTGAAAAATGAAACCCCATAAAAACCTCCAAAATAAAGATTACCCATACCATCTGAAGTGGAGCAATCAATATTGAATTCGTTAGATTGTAAACCGGCAGATGCTTTTATTAGCGTAACCCTATCGGTACGGCTATCAATTTTTATAAGTCCTATATTGGTTCCACACCAAATATTGCCTGCTGCATCTTTTTCAACACTAGCAATAGCATTAGCAGGCATACCAGTAGCAATAGTATAGGTTTTTACAATTTTATTTTTAGCAATATTGTACACCAACAAACCATTTGCGGTAGCTAACCATAAATTTTCAGCTTCATAATAAATTGAAAAAACCAGGTCAGAAAATCTCTTTACAACTTCTATCAGTTCAATTTTGCCGGTTGCTATATTGTATTTTACCATCCCAAGTCCGTAGGTACCCATCCATATATTACCAGCTTCATCTTCTTCAGCACAATTTAAAACGAGGTTTAAAAAATCTCCCTTTGTGTTAACATAACTTTTAAAAACACTAAATTTTTTATTGCGCAAATTAAAAAATACGGTGCCACGGGCAGAACTGTACAGCAGGCTATCAGAATGCTTAAGCTTATAAACATACTCTCCGGCAAGTGAAGCAATAATACTACTATCGATATAATGCGTAAACTTATTTGTTATTTGATTAAAATTAAACAAGCCCCCGTGGGTGGCTAGCCAAACTGAGTTATTTTCAGAGGCAGTAATTCCGTAAATGGTATTACTCTGGTAAGATGCTGGATTTTTAAACGTTGTAATTTCTTTTGTTGTAATATCGTATATACGCAAACCTTCTTGCAAAACACCGGTATAAAGGAGGTTTTCAGCATCTTTAAAAATAGTAGTAGCAATATTATTAGATATTTTCCCTAATTGAATTGCTGATTTTTGTATTAATCCAAATTGATTTTTAGTATTGATGTTTACAGAAAATCCGCCACCTTTACTGCCAATCCACATATTGTTTTGCCTATCATTAAAAAGAGAAAGTATAAAACTTCTGGGCCAGTCATTTTGATTGATAGCACCGGTAAATGAATAAAGTATTTGCTGCTGTGTGGGCTCTACAATTATTAAACCAGCATCATGCGTACCTAACCATAAATTATTGTTTTTATCCAATGCAATACAGTCAACATTTTTGCTTCCAATACTTATTGGCTTAATAACTGGTTTGGCAATAGCAGGTATCAACATAAGCCCATTTTTGGTAGAACCTATACACAAATTATTTTGCCATGGAATTAATTGCTGCACCTCATCTAACAAGGGATCTGTCAACAAAACATTTACCGTATCATTTATACGATAGAGTGTTTTATTAGCCACTACCAATATTTCATTATTCCAAACAGTAGCGGCATAGGTACTATTTTTGGTAGCGGGTTTTTGAAATAATTGCTGGTGTGTAAATAATTTAGTATTACATATAAACAGGCCCTCACTAAAAGTTAGTACAATAATTTCGCCCGGGGTTCTACCAGCTACAATTGACCGTATCATTAATCCATTAAGTGTATCTGCTGCCGGAAAATAGTGAGATGCTTTGTAAAAACTATCGGCCAGGCAATTATAAATAGATAGTCCGGATGATGTACCTATCCACAGCCAGTTATTTAGGCTATCGTAGTAAAGTGCCTCTATGTAATTAGAGGCAATACTTCCACGCTTTACATTACCAGTGTAATAAATAACAAAATCTTTTCCGTTAAATCTATTTAAACCGTCCTGAGTACCCATCCACATATAACCAAGTTTATCCTGCGCCATACAGGTACCCCTGTTTTGAGAAAGACCATTTACAGATGTATAAGTTATAAACTTGGGTTGCTGCGAAAATGCACCTGACATCGCCAATAAACATATTATTAAAGTGGCAACCCTGTTAATCATTCATGTTATTTTTTGCTTTTGATATTGGTTATTTGTTTTAATAAATCAGTTAACACAGATAATTTACAAGGTACTATTAAGGTTTGCAATTTTTGGTTATGATTGCATTACAAAGTAAGGTAATTCATCTATAAAAGATTGGCTAAGAAGGTATCAAAATATATTTTGAGGTAAATAAATGTTCTGAAAATCTGGTATTTGAAGTTGTTCAATACTTTAATAGCATGTTGGCTGCAAATGGTGGATTAAATTTGGATGGTACAATTAATCCATTCTCCATCAAATTGTACAGCAGGAAACTTTTTGTAGAAATTAATAGCAGGCTCGTTCCAATCGAGTACTTGCCATGCTATGCCGCCGTATTTTTTTTCTTTGGCGGTTTCTATTAGTTTATCAAGCAATAACTTGCCGGCTCCCTGCCCACGCATTTTTTCTGTAACTATTAAATCTTCCAGGTACATGCGCTGCCCCTTCCAGGTGGAGTAGCGGATGTAATAAAGAGCAAAGCCCTCTACGTTGCCGTTTAATTCTGCCACAAAAGCCCACCAAACCGGGTTTTGACCAAAACCACTATCTAAAAAATGATCAAACGATACGGTTACTTCACCAGGTGCTTTTTCATAGTTTGCCAGCTCTTGTACCAGCTCCATCATTCGTTGGCAATCTTCCTTAACAGCTTTACGGATCTTCATGTAGTTTTTTTATAGTGATTGTTTGTTACAAGCCTGATTAAAATACCAATTTTGAACGGAGCGTCGCCAGTGAAGCTCCATCAGGGTTATCTGTTTGTTTACCAAAAAAAGTTTTTATTTCTATTACTTTATTTATTGGGTTTCCAGCCCGGGCCTTTTACAAATTTACCTGGCTTTGCATTGGTATGTTCGCCGTCTTGTAACACCTGCACCCCGTTTACAAATACATCAATCATGCCGGTAGCATACTGGTGCGGCTTTTCAAAAGTAGCATGATCCTGTACTTTGTCTTTATCAAAAATAAGTATGTCAGCATAATTACCCACTTTTAATTCGCCACGTTTTTGAATGTGCAATTTTTCTGCAGAAAGCAGGGTTAGCTTGCGAACCGCATCTTGCAAAGTGATTAGTTTTTCATCTCTTGTATATTTGCCAATTACTCTTGCAAAATTGCCATAAGCCCTTGGATGAGCATTAAATTTTGCAGAAGATTCATCAATTGTATAAGAGCCTTCATCGCTGCCAAAGCTTACCCATGGCTGTGCCAGTTGTTTTTTTACGTTTGCTTCATCCATTAAAAAATAGATGGTTCCAATACGGGAGCTATCCTGAACAATTAAATCCATCGCTGTTTCTTCCGCACTTTTTCCTCTTATTGCAGCAATAGCAGCCAAGGTTTTACCGGTGTATTTTTTTAGACTATCTCTATTTAAACCTACAATCAAAAGTTTATCGGCTCTGCCTGCTGCATAGTATAAATTTTCCCAGTTGGTGGGGTTACTTTTCATGTCTTTAATGGTTTGCTGCCGAATGGCAGAGTCTTGCAGCCGCTGCCAGAGTTTGCCAAAGCCTCCATCCTGCAAAGTTGGCGGCATACTAGCAGTAAGCCCGGTGCCACCAGCTATGTAGGTATAAATATTTGCTGCAATATCAACACCTTCTCTTCTCGCCCTTTCAATTCTATTGATTACACTATCCATTTTACCCCAATTATCTTTACCGGCTGCCTTTAAGTGATAAATTTCGCCATGCACTTTTGCTTGTTTTGCAATGGTAATTAACTCTTCTACAGCTTCGTACAATTTATTGCCTTCGCTTCTGATATGAGAAATATAGCCACCGCCGTACTTGCCAGCTTCTTTGCATAAGGCAACTAACTCGGTTGTTTTTGCAAAAAAAGCAGGTGGGTAAATAAGAGAAGATCCTACACCCAATGCGCCCTCTTCCATCGCCTGCCGAACCAGCAATTTCATTGAATCCAGTTCTTCCGCACTTGGGGGCCGGTTATCTTCACCAATTACATACTCCCTGATGGTGGTGGCACCTACATAAGAAGCTACATTACAGCTAACACCTTTCTTCTCTAAAAACTGCAGGTATTCGCCCAGTGTATTCCATGCTACTGTGTATTTAGTATTACCCTGCAACTGCTGCATATCCTTTTTCATGGCTGCATTCAACGGTCCCATACTATTACCTTCTCCCATTACTTCCAGCGTAACCCCCTGCCGGATATCGCTTTGAGAACGGCCATCCTTCAACAAGCTTTCATTTGCCCAGCTAAGCATATTGATAAAGCCAGGTGATACAGCCATGCCATTAGCGTCTGTTTCATTAGTGCCTATCAAGGCAGACAAATTACCAATAAATGCAATTGTATCTGCATTAATACCAATGTCTGCCTTAAAAGGTATTCCGCCATTTCCATCGTACAGCATACCATTACGAATAATAATATCGTAATCGCCTTTTTGGTTACAGGCAAATAAACTTAGCAAAGCTGTAAGCA
Source organism: Chitinophagales bacterium (assembly GCA_038234405.1). Lineage (GTDB taxonomy): Bacteria > Bacteroidota > Bacteroidia > Chitinophagales > Chitinophagaceae > Ferruginibacter. The sequence continues at coordinate 2,187 of JBBQTZ010000119.1, read as the reverse complement.
GCAAAATTTGGGAGAAAGTGAATTTCATGGATTTTTTTTAGAAGTTTAAAGTTCGGGATTCATTGCTGATAATATTCAAGTAAGCAATTTTTATTGAAATTTATTTTAATAAAACATATATTTTAATTAAAAAACAACTTAAATATTCACCCTTATCAGATAGCTGCTTAACTTGCGGCTATGCAACAATACCTCCACTTATTACAACATATTTTAGATAATGGTACAGATAAAAATGATCGAACCGGTACTGGTACCAGAAGTGTATTTGGCTACCAGATGCGGTTTAATTTAAACGACGGCTTTCCGTTGGTAACTACCAAAAAATGCCATGTAAAAAGTATTATTTATGAACTGCTGTGGTTTTTAAAGGGCGATACCAATATTGGTTATTTAAAAGAAAACAATGTAAAAATTTGGGATGAATGGGCCGATGAAAATGGAAATTTAGGGCCTGTATATGGTAAGCAATGGCGTAGCTGGGCTGGAGCGGATGGAGTAGAAATTGACCAGGTAAAAGAAGTGATACAACAACTAAAAACTGATCCGGATAGTCGCCGTATTATTATAAGCGCCTGGAATGTGGCAGACTTACCCAAGATGAAACTGATGCCTTGCCATTGTATATTTCAATTTTACACAAGCACCAATGCAGCGGGCAAAAGAAAATTAAGTTGCCAGTTGTATCAACGCAGTGCTGATGTATTTTTGGGCGTACCATTTAACATTGCCTCGTATGCTTTGTTAACCATGATGATTGCACAAATTTGCGAAATGGAGCTGGGAGATTTTGTATGGACGGGCGGCGACACCCATTTGTACAGCAATCATTTTGAGCAGGCAAACCTACAACTTACCCGTTCGCCATATCCCTTGCCACAAATGAAAATTAATGCAGCAGTAAAGGATATTTTCAGTTTTAAATTTGAAGATTTTGAGCTGATAAATTACCAGAGCCATGCCGCTATAAAAGCACCTGTGGCTATTTAGCGGCAAAAAGTATTTGATAGCAACGATTATTTACCAACCTGTTTTTACGCCGTTAATGCTATTTATTTTTTACAATTTTAATTTTACATTATGACCATTTCATTAGTAGTTGCTGCTTCAGAAAATAATGCCATTGGTAAAAACAACCAATTGCTATGGCATTTACCTAATGATTTAAAGTTTTTTAAAAATACTACCTGGGGTATGCCTGTAATAATGGGGCGAAAAACCTATGAATCGGTAAATAAACCCTTGCCCGGCCGAATTAATATTGTAATAACAAGACAGCCTGATTGGAAAGCAACTGGGATAATAGTAGCAGCAAGCCTGCAGGATGCATTACAAAAAGCAGCAGAAACCAATTGCAAAGAAGCCTTTGTTATTGGTGGCGGAGAAATTTACAAATGGGCATTTTCAATTGCTGATAAAATAGTGCTCACAAGAGTACATACTCAAATAGAGGGTGATACCTATTTTCCTGTTATAAATAAAAACGAATGGGCATTGGATACAGAAGAAAATTTTAGCAAAGATGAAAAACATCTGTACGATTATTCTTTTCAAATTTGGAAAAAGAAATAAGCTATCATTTAAAATAATTTTTCATTACACAACTATATCAATTGTACTCGCCCTTTCAACTTGCAAAAAAATACATTCATTACAGACTTATTTCCAGCAACGGCAAAGGGCATGGCGTTCATTCTCCCTTTGTTTTTAATTTTATAAAAAATGTACTAAGAGATACAAATCAATATGAATGTTACCCGGTTATTGAAAAGGAACGAAAAAGATTATTGCAGGATAATACTGTAATTGAAATTGAAGATTTTGGTGCAGGTTCTACCATTTTAAAATCTAATACAAGGGTGGTAAAAAAAATTGCAGCATCCTCTCTTAAATCATCAAAATTTGCAAAACTTTTATATAGAATTGTACAATACTATCAACCTGCTATTGTGCTGGAGTTAGGCACATCGCTGGGTATTACATCTGCCTATTTAGCCAGTGCCAATAAGGCTGGCAAAATTTATACCTGCGAAGGTTCGGCTGCTATTGCGGCTATAGCAAAAAACACCTTTAGCAATGTACAAATAAATAATATTGAAATAGTACAAGGAGATTTTGCAAAAACATTGCAGCCCTTATTACTTAATATTAATACGGTTAATGTAGGTTTTATAGATGGTAACCACC
>JBBQTZ010000118.1:0-13323 GCA_038234405.1 Chitinophagales bacterium | reverse complement strand
ATTACAGAAGCTTTACTCATTGGCTATACCAACGATTTGGATAAAGATTTGGTACAATCTTACAGCAATACGGGTGTAGTACATATCATTGCTATTTCTGGCATGCACCTCGGACTAATTTATGTAATGCTGATTTGGATTTTTACAAGATTGCCCTACATAAAAAAGTCAAAAGCGGTACAGGTAATTTTTATTTTAGCTTGTCTGTGGCTTTTCTCATTACTTACCGGTGCAGCTGCTTCTGTATGCAGGGCTGCAGTAATGTTTACCTTTATTACCCTTGGCACTAATTTTTTTAAAAAAGCATCCATTTACAATTCGCTGGCAGCCTCTGCCTTTGTAATGCTTTGCTACAATCCTTATTATTTGTGGGATGTTGGTTTTCAACTTAGTTACTTTGCCGTTGGCGGTATTGTAGCATTTCAAAAGCCTATTTATAATTGGTTTTATATCACTAATAAATATGTTGATGCTGCCTGGAAACTACTGGCCATATCGCTTGCTGCACAAACACTTACGTTTCCTATCTGCATCTATTATTTTCACCAGTTTCCTAATATGTTTTTACTTACCAACCTGTTGGCAGTTCCACTATCGAGTGGAATTTTATATGCAGCCATAGCATTAATTGCCTTTAATTGGGTGCCTTATGTAGCACAATACCTTGGTAAAATAATTAATGCTGCCGTTTGGTGTATGAACAAAATAATACTGTGGGTAGATAGTTTACCCTATACCCTATGGGATAAAATACCGGCCACCGTGCTTACTACATGGCTATTATATTTTACCGTTATTGGCGCTAGCCTCTGGCTGTTGCATGCCAATAAAACCTGGTTGAAATTTTCGTTGCTTAGTTTGTTTGGCTTTGTAACTGTTCATGCTTTTATCAACTGGCAAATAATAAATCAACAAAAATTAATTGTTTATAATGTATCCCAGCACAAAGCCATAGATTTTGTAAAAGGCAACAATTACCAATTTAAAGGCGATAGTATTTTATTGGTAGATGGATTACTGCAAAATTTTCATTTAAAACCAGGCAGAATAGCCCTGCAGCTCAACAACCGAACTGATAGTTTACAATCTTTTTTACACAATGGCAGGTTTTGCCAGGTTGGTTTAAAAAAAATAGTTTTAATAGATACCCTGCTTAACCTGCAGGTAACTAGCAATCCCATAGCTGTAGATTTTATAATTATATCTAAAAATCCCAAACTTTCTATTAGCCAACTGGCAAAGGTTTTTAACTGTAAACAAATAGTATTTGATGCATCTAACAGCATGTGGAAAATAGAAAAATGGAAACAAGAATGTGATAAACTACATTTGCAGCATTATTCAATTCCCGAAAAGGGGGCTTTTATTGTAGATTTATAACCTTACTACTTTCATGCAAAAGAAAATTCAATCAGCGCTAATTTCTGTTTTTTATAAAGATGGACTCGAAAATATTATTCATCAACTTCACCACTTGGGCATTACCATTTACTCCACAGGAGGCACCCAAAAATTTATAGAAGATCTAAAGGTGCCTTGTGTGCCGGTAGAAGCATTAACTACCTATCCATCTATTTTGGGTGGTAGGGTAAAAACATTGCACCCGTCTGTATTTGGCGGCATTTTAGGCATAAGAGCAGATGAGCAGCATGTAGCAGAAATGAAGCAATACAATATTCCTGCAATGGATCTGGTAATTGTAGATTTATATCCGTTTGAAGAAACTGTAGCATCTGCTACAGATGAAAAACTCATCATTGAAAAAATAGATATTGGTGGTCCCAGCATGATAAGGGCGGCTGCTAAAAACCACCAGGATGTAGTAGTGGTGGCAGCAAAAAAAGACTATGTTTTATTGGAAGAAATACTAACTACGCAAGGTGGCGAAACCTCTTTGGAGCAGCGTCGCATGTTTGCAATAAAAGCATTTGATGTTTGTACTGGTTATGATATGGCCATTTCCAATTACTTCAATCAAACAGATTTTATCAATCCTTTCAATAAAACAAAATCAGTATTACGGTATGGCGAAAACCCCCACCAACAGGGGATTTTCTATGGCAACCAGGAGGAAGTATTCAACAAATTGCATGGCAAAGAACTCTCTTACAATAACCTGGTAGATGTGGACGCCGCCATTCAATTAATAAATGATTGTACAATAGCAGATGCAGTTGTTTTTGCCATCATCAAACATACCAATGTTTGCGGAGTAGCGGCAAAAAAAACTGTAAAAGATGCATGGGATGCTGCCCTTGCCGGCGATCCGGAAAGCGCTTTTGGCGGCGTGTTGGTTTGCAATGCAGCCATAGATGTAGCTACTGCTGTTGCCATTAACGAAATATTTTTTGAAGTACTGATAGCACCGGCTTTTGATGCCGAAGCATTGGCAATTTTACAAACTAAAAAGAGCAGAATAATATTACAGCAAAAGCAAGCGGCTTTGCCAAAACAGCAATTTAAATCTGTTTTAAATGGTGTACTTACCCAGCAGCAAGATGAAGGTAATTTTACCGAATGGAAAGAAGCCGGCGGAAGGGAAACAACCGCTACAGAAAAAATTGATCTGAGTTTTGCCAATATTATTTGCAAGCATTTAAAAAGCAATGCCATTGCATTAATTAAAAATAACCAGTTAATTGGCAAAGGGTGCGGACAAACATCCAGAATAGATTCACTAAGGCAGTCAATAGAAAAGGCGGCTCATTTTAATGTTGATTTAAACGGTGCCGTACTGGCTAGCGATGCCTTTTTCCCTTTTGATGATTGCGTAAAAATTGCCCATGCAGCGGGCATTGCAGCGTTTATACAGCCCGGTGGTTCCATCAGAGATAATGATTCTATCAACTATTGTAAAGAAAATAACCTGGCAATGGTCATTACCGGTCTGCGCCATTTTAAACACTAACGAAATCAATTAAAACCCTATTATAATTTCTTTCGTATTGAGTCAGCCTAAATATAATAGCAGCGGATACATAGCACTAGCCATCACCAGTATTGGCTGGGGTACCACCTGGGTATCCAGCAAAATTGCAGTAGGCGAAATGCCTGCTTTTCAAATGGCATCCATCAGGCAGTTTTTAGGCGGCATTACTTTGGTGTTATTCTTTTTAGCAGCTAAAAAATTACCATTACCTACCCTCAAACAATTTTTTTGGCTCAGTTTAATGGCCTTCTTAATGTTTGTATGTGCCAATGGCTTAAGTACCTGGAGCCTCAAATACATACCCACCGGATTAAGTGCTTTAATAGGTGCGCTTTACCCCCTTTGTGTTGTATTGATAGAATTCTTCTTTTTTAAAAATAAAAATATCAATATGCTTACTATCATTGGTTTGCTATTGGGCATTGGCGGCGTTGGTATTGTGTTTTATGAAAATGCTTTTCATCATCGTCCACCAGGGTTCTTTTTGGGTGTTGGGTTATCGGCTTGTGCCATGCTTGCCTGGAGCATTGGTACCATTGTAATTTCACGCAATAAAATAAAAATTAACCCCTACTACGCCACCGGCTGGCAAATGCTCATCAGTGCAGCTATATTATTTCCAATGGCGTATGCAACGCAGCCTCTAATTCCATTACAGGATATATCTGCAAAAGCCTGGATGGCCATTGGTTACCTGGTAATAATGGGCTCCATTATCTGCTTTGCCGCATTTGTTTATTCAATGAAAGAATTGCCCGCAGCACTTTTTTCCCTGTATGCATATTTCAACCCGTTGGTAGCCATACTCGTGGCCGGGGTTTTACTCCATGAGCCACTTACCATCCATATTTTATGGGGTGCCATCGTTACATTACTTGGGGTGTATTTAGTTAACTTCAGCATTAAGCGAAAAAACGAAAAAGATCTGGCAGAACAAGAGCAATAAATACTTCAACACCAGGGATTTTTTCACATAAAATTTGGACGTTTCCCTATCGGGACGAGCTATACGCTACCATCATTTTTGTCAGCAAAAAAAGCATAATAGGAGCTAACCCAATTGTTTCAACATCCTGCTTACAGCAGGTTTCCATTTTAGTTGTGGCACTTATAAGTCCAAAACTACTTTCAAATTTTCCCTGAGTTGAATGATCTGTTCGCTATTCAATTTTCCAAGCTTTTTAATAAAACGCCTATTGTCTATAGCACGTGGTTGATCAACCAGTACGTCACTCATTTTAGGTAATTGTGTTTTTTTAAGATGAATTCTTAAAATGTGGGCTAGTGGTTGTACGTTGGTAGTTACAGGGCACACAATCGTAGAAAAATGTGTTTCATTAAGCAGATCAGTTTGAATAATAACAACAGGCCTTGTTTTACCAGACTCTGTTCCAACTGTTGGGTTTAAATCAGCAAGCCAAATATCATACTGCTTATATTTCATCTGCCAGCATTTCGAATTCTGCTAAAATTTCTGCCGAACTTTGCTTTACCAATATACTTTCCTTACTCAGTTTTGTTTTTAAAACCCGTCTTTTATTATATTGGTTATAAAGGTTAAGTGCCTCGTTTATATAACGATTGCGGGCAAGGTTTAATTCAGCGACAACTTTTTCAGTTTCTTCAAAAATAGCATCGTCAAGTTTAAGAGATAGCGTTTTCATACTCTGTATTTTTACAAAAGTATATATAAATAGTATATACTCAAATTTAAAAGATATCCAGGCATCACAGTAAACTATATATTGCCGCCATAGCCGGTAACAGCAACAAGCATCACTTCCGTTAAGATATACCCCTTAAATGTATAAGTTAAGATAATTGCTGTGTTGTAGAAAAAGAGAGAGGTTTTTTTATCGTTTCTGGTTTATGATCTTTTTAAGCGGTATTCGGTGGAAAGACAAACCTGGAAAAACAAAAAATCCCTGGCAGAAGTATTGGATTAAGTACACAAGGCACACAATTTTGTTGCACTTACAATTAAATTTTCTCAGCTCCAGGTATCCTTTTTTTTAATAAAATTTGGGCGTTTCCCTATCGGGCCGGGCTTTACGCTACAATCTTTTTTTGCCAAAATACAAGGGCAAAAAAAGGATTTTCGCTTCAATCCCTAACGCAGGGAAACATCACAATGATTAGCCAATTTATTAAAAAAATCTAAAATTTCTCTCCTCATTTTTTTTATTATCCACTACTTTTGATTTTTTTAATCATTACAGCATGGCAGCAATAAAAACAATCGTTCTATATATATTTATTTTATTCCCTTTTTTATTACAAGCACAAATATTTCCTTCAAAAAATTATCCTCAGGGGTATTTTATTTGGCCGGTACAGGCAGCAAAGGGCCTGGTGGCAAATTTTGGCGAATTACGCCCCAACCACTATCACATGGGCTTAGATTGTAGAACAGACCAACATGAAAATGCGCCCATTTTGGCTGCCGCAGATGGGTACATTGCAAAAATTAAAATTGAACCATATGGCTTTGGTCGTTGCATTTACATCAACCATCCCAATGGGTTAACTACGCTTTATGCTCATTTAAATACTTTTTATCCGGCACTGGAAAATTATGTAAAAGCTCAGCAATATAAGCTGGAAAGCTGGCGTATTTTTATAGATGTACCTGCCAAATTATTATCCGTAACCAAAGGCCAGTTTATAGCCTACAGTGGTAATACAGGAGGCTCACAGGGCCCACACCTCCATTTTGAAATACGGGATACTAAAACAGATAAAGTACTTAACCCACTGCTTTTTAATTTCCCTATTGCAGACAATATTCCTCCGGATGTGCTAAGGCTTGCTGTGTATGATCGTACAAAAAGCACGTATGAACAAACCCCCAAATTTATCCCCATAAAAAAAATTAATGGAGTGTACACTACAGTGCCGGCAATTATTAATCTACCCACCAATAAAGTAAGTTTTGCCATTGCAGCACACGATAGGGTAAATGGTTCCGGCAATCCAAATGGCATTTTTGAGAGCAGCCTTTTTGTACATAACCAACCTATAGCGGGCTTTCAGTTAGATAGTATCAGTTATGATGAAACCCGCTACCTCAATGCCCATATCGATTATAAATTACGCAGTACCGGCGGTCCGTTTGTAGAGCACCTTAGCCGCCTGCCCGGCTATCCGCAAGGTGTATATAAAGATGTTGCGGGTGATGGCGTTATAGATATTGAAACAGATGAACCTACACCAGTTAAAATTGAAGTGAAGGATGCAGCAGGCAATACATCGGTACTGCAATTTGCTGTAAAAAGCAGTGGCAGCATTACTATTGCTACTACACCACCTATACAGAATGTGTTTAAACCCGGCTACCTGAATGTATTTGAAAACAGCAATATCAGCCTCTATTTGCCGCCTACTCATTTGTACGATGAAATTAATTTTACCTGTACGCCGGCAAAAGGAAAAACAGGTAATGAAGCTTTTTTGCTCCACACAGGTAATGTGCCGGTGCAAGCTATGTATCCTGTAAGAATAAAAAATACCAGCACCACCACACCAGATAAAATGGTAATGCACAGATGGTGGGGCGGTAAAAATGATTTTGCCAAAGCAGAAAAAGAAGGGGATTGGTACAAAGCAAATTTCCGGGCATTTGGCTATGTGGAGTTAATAGCAGATGTAACGCCACCTACCATAAGGCCCGTTGGTTTTTATGATGGCATAAATACAACAAAACTAAACCGTATTGTTTTTGTTATATTGGATAATACAGAAGAGCTGCAAAATTTTAGAGCAGAGCTCGATGGCAAATGGTTAAGATTTAGCAATGATAAGGGCAAAACATTCATGTACACTTTTGATGACCGTTGCCCGGCAGGCGAGCATGAACTTAAAATTAGTGTAGAAGATTGTGTGGGTAACAGGGCTGAAAAAGTATATAGATTTACCAGATAAAAGGCCAACGATCAGAGAAGACAGCAAGAGAGGACAGCAAGAGAGGACAGCAAGAGAAAACAGCAAGAGAAAACAGCAAGAGACGTTTAGTGGATGATACAAGTTTTATACAAATAACTAATCAAACAAAAAATAAACACTATGGCAACAGTAGCAGAAGGTAAAAAAGCACCTGCATTTACCGGCAAAGACCAAAACGGAAAAAAGGTATCACTGGCAGATTTTAAAGGACAAAAAGTAGTATTGTACTTTTATCCGCAAGATAATACACCCACCTGTACCGTACAAGCCTGCAACCTCCGGGATAATTTTAGTGCCCTTCAAAAAGAGGGTATTGTGGTAATAGGCGTTAGTCCGGATGAGGAAGAAAAACATAAAAAATTTGAAACTAAATTTGAATTGCCCTTTACTTTATTGGCAGATCCTGAGCTTGCCATTATTGAAAAATATGGTGTATGGGGCGAAAAATCAATGTACGGTAAAAAGTACATGGGGCTGTTGCGTACTACTTTTTTAATAGATGAAACTGGCAGTATTAAAAAAATATTTTTAAAGCCAAAAAGCAAGGAGCATGCTGAAGAAATACTAAATGCCTTTAAAGAAATTGGCTAACGAAAACTATACCATCAAAGAAAACTCCTGGATTGCTTTGCTCGCTGCTAAAAAGCTACAATCCAGTTCTGTAGCCATTGTTATTGGCAACTGTATTCATTTGCACAATGTTAGTAAAACCGATTTTTTAAAAAATAAACGTTGGTTAAAACATGAGTTATGTCATATCCGGCAATTTAAACAGCATGGATATTTACCATTTATCGCCAGGTATTTATGGGAGAGTTTACTGCATGGTTACCATAATAATAAGTTTGAAATAGAGGCAAGGGCGGCAGAGCAACTTTAATGATTTTTTGTTGCAATCGATTTTAAGGCTCTTCATTTTACCACTACAACACAATCCTTTTGCCAGATGCAGCAGAACGTTTTGCTGCATCCAGTATTTCCATCACAATCATGTTGTATTCTAAAGATGACTGATCATTGGTACCAGGTATTTTATTTTGCAATACGGCAGATAAATAAATAATAGGATCATTGATGGGGGCAGGCAATGCTTCAGCTTTTTTATACCCTTTAATATTTTCCCGCATGCGGCTAACAATACTGTCACCATTTAGTGCATGAAGGTAGCCGGTCTCTCCAAACACTTCCAAATCTTTAATAGAAAAAGGCCAGTTCCACGATGCCTCAATTTGACCTGTTGCAGTTGGGTACTCCAAAATAATGGTGGCGTCATCATCTACTTTTGGGTAAACTGCCGGCTTGTACTGTCTTACTATGGCGGTTACTGCAGTTGGCTTGGCACCATGCATCAGCCACGTCATTAAGTTGGCACCATAGCAACCAAAATCATTTAAAGCCCCCGCACCATTTAATACCGGATCAGTCAGCCAGCTTAAAAATTCTGTGCTGCAACCAATTTCTTTTGGCCCCTGGTGACCATCATGCACCACCATTTTTTTAATGGGCCCAATACCTTGCTTGCTAATGGTATTATAAACATCCTGGTAAGAAGGATACCAGGTAGTTTCAAAATTAGTCAACACTTTTATATGAAATTTACGGGCCAACAATTCCATACGCTTTGCCTGAGCCAATGTTGCGGCTAATGGCTTTTCAACCATTACAGCAACACCCAGGGGAGCACAGATTTCAACAATGTCCACATGCTTTGCTACAGCATTGTATCCCAACACAGCAGCAGGTTTTTTATCAATTACCAATTGCCTGAGGTTAGTAAAAAATAAAGAATCCGGCAGGTGATACAGCTTGCTGAACTTTTGCTGCAATTGCTTATTTGGTTCAGTTATGCCTACAATATTTACCAACCCTTTATTGAATTGTTTTAATACTGCATGCACATGATCGTGGTTTAATCCTACCACTACTACCCTTAAAAGTGGTTGCGCCTGCAAGCCTTGCGCCATGCAGATTATCATCAAAATAACAATCGTTTTTTTAATGTAGTTTATTCTTGTATTTGTATTTGAAAACCTCGGTACAATTTCAACTGCAAAAGCTGGGTTATACGATTTTTTAATTTTTCCCTTATCCATAATCCTTTCAATTTTTGTTTTTTCAATTCAATCAATTTATATGTTTAATACAGCCTATTGGTATGTTTTAATTAACTTTAAATTAGCTGCTGACGCTGTAGTTAAACTGATAGCTGCACCTCCACCTTTCGCTAAGTTCAATTGCAGCGTACTCGTATTGTTCACAATAAACTGTTGTATGGAATATGCTTCCGGATTGTCTTTCCAATCGGCATTGGCGGCATCTGCATAAATAGTGGCCACATAATTTTTGCCTTTTTGTAAAAAGCTAAGTGATACGGCAGCAGAGCGGCTTTGCTCATCTGTGATGGCTCCAACAAACCAATTGGCTGTTCCCTTTTCTTTCCTGGCAATGGTGATATAGTCTCCAGGTTCGGCTTCAATTATTTTGGTATCATCCCAATCAACCGGCACATCTTTTATAAACTGAAAAGCGTCGGGATGTGCTGCATAATGCTCAGGCAAATCAGCCGCCATTTGTAAGGGACTGTACATAGTTACATACAAGGCAAGTTGCTTGGCAAGTGTGGTATGCATCTGCCGTAAAGGTGCTCCTTTTGCATAGTTTTTCAATTTGAAAATACCAGGCGTGTAATCCATTGGCCCGCCTGTTAAACGAGTAAAGGGCAGTATAGTTTCATGCTCGGCCGGGCTACCATCGCCAAATGCATTCCACTCGTTGCCACGGCCTGCTTCGCTCGTTAAAAAGTTTGGATAAGTGCGGCTCAATCCAGTAGGACGAACCGGCTCATGCATATCAATCATCACTTTATATTGTGCACCTTTTTGCGCCACCCGTATGTAATGATTGATCATCCATTGTCCATCGTGGTGCTCACCCTTTGGCATGATGTTGCCAACATAACCTGTTTTTACAGCAGTATAACCATACTTGTTCATAAAGCGAAATGCGGTATCCAAATTACGATCGTAATTAACAGCACTACCACCAGTTTCGTTGTGCATGATCATTTGCACGCCTTTCTTTTTTGCATAAGCAGCAATACCAGCTACATCAAAATCAGGATATGGAGTTACATAATCAAAGTTCTCTTCTTTCCAGGCACCGGTCCATTCTTCCCAACCTTTGTTCCAGCCCTCTACCAATAATCCTTTAATACCATTGGCAGATGCAAAGTCGATATACCGCTTAACATTAGCCGTATTAGCACCATGATGCCCATTAGGCATCATGGTGCCGGATGAAGAAAGTTCGTCTATTTTGTCGGTATAATTCCAGCTACTTTGGCCGGTTTGCATCTCCCACCAAACACCCATAAATTTCATTGGTTTTATCCATGCCGTATTTTTTATAACGGAAGGTTCGTTCAGATTCAGAATCATTTTTGAAGCCAGTATATCAACGGCTTTATCACTTACAATAATCGTTCTCCAGGGTGTATGTGCAGGTGTACGCAGGTAGGCTTTATTACCCAATGCATCCGGAACCAAATTAGTTGATAATTGAAAGTTGTTGCGGTTTACATGCAATTGCATGGATGGATAATTGATGAGTGCAGCTTCATGAATATTGATGTACAATCCATCATCCGTTTTCATCATCAACGGGGTTTGCACCGCATATTGATCAGGAATATTTTGTTGAACCGTTCCACCAGAAATGATAGGGAATTTCCAGGAATTTACTTCGCTTAATTTGGAGGTGGTATATAGATATTCGTTGCTGTCAAAATCGCCGGGTATCCAAAATGTTGTGTGATCACCAGCCAGATTAAATTCGGTGGCTTCACTTGCCATTACAAAAAACTGAAACTTAGGTTGCAGCGGAAATTCGTACCGAAAGCCCACTCCTTCTTCATAAATTTTAAATACAATGTTCAGCAATAAACCATTGGCTGATTGCTGTTTTAACTGAACCGTTAACTTGCTATATTGATTGCGGATAGTACTTACTTCACCCAATACTGGTTTCCATGTTTCATCAACTATTTTAGTATCCGACTTTACAATAGCAAAATTGCTGTCTAAAGTAATACCGCCATTTAATGTAAATCCAAGCCGGGAAGGCTTTACAACCAATTTTTCATCAAATGAAACGGCATAATGCGGAATGCCAGATTCATTTAAACTAAATACCAGTTTTACTTTATGGTTGCTTGCGGATAGTATTTTATTTTGCTGCGAAAAAGTGCTTTGTGCAAACAATAAAAGAATGGCGGCAATCGAATACATTTGTTTCATACACGTAATTTTGAGAAGTATTTACTGCAAAGTATGTAAGTTAAAACATAAATTTTCGTTGAATAGTATTAATCTGTTAGTAGCTGCTTTTGCAAGATTTGCTATCATTTTTTTTTGAGTTGATATTGAAACTGCCCGGCAACAAAGCTTAAAGCAATTTTTGTACAGGCAGCACAAAGGACACACAAGGTATATTGGCAGGCAACAAAGTTTACACCAATTTTTATACTTGTCGGCAACAAAACTTACACTAATTCGTGTACTGTTTGGTGCCAAAGGTCAAACCAAAAACATAGTTGTTTGAGTAACCGATGTGATAAAAGACAAGCACTATGATATCGTTACCTGCGTAAACAACTGGAATAGTGTATTTAACTTAGCAAAAGCACTTGCCCTGGGCATACTATTAAAAAAGTAAATTCCTTTTAAAGATGTCCTCAGCAATCACAACCATGAATACAGTGCAGCAATAAAAAAAATTCCATTTTAATAATTTATGAGGTAACCTACAAAGTCACCACCAAGAAGCTAGCTATAGAAAACTGCAGTAAAAAAAGCCCACATTGATTCACTTTTTAGCTTTCGGAAAAAGCAGTAGATTTGCTTACTAAATCATTAACCATGGCACGTATAGCAGGAATAACTACCCAAAAAAATACCAAAGGAGAAATTACCCATGTTACCATCAATGTAAAAAAACATCAGGAGGTAATGCCGATGCTTAATAAACCGGGTATAGTTGAAAAAACTAAGTTTCAAATTGAATGTGAAGAAGGTATATCACTTGATGAGTTAGATAATCGCTTAACTAAGCACATTGAAAATCTACCATGGGAAAAATAATTATTTCTCCAATTGTAGAAAAAAAATTGTATAAACTCGTGGATGCACTTTTTGAAAATGAATATTTTGGATTCCTGGAAAACGCCATCACATACAAAGATAAAATTGTATATTTTATCAATTCAATACCAAGTCTTAAAAAAAAGAAAACTAAAAATACTAAATACGGAAAGTGGTATTGTAGTTACAAACCAAATCGAAATACAACTTACTTTATAACATTCGATTACGAAGACAATATTTATCTCATAAAAAATATATTTAATAACCATGGACGGGCTTACCCTGCTTTTATCCGTGGTATTAAATAATTCATTTTAGAAACTTTTATTCTGTTCATTTACCATTGCACGTATAGTAGGAATAACTACTCAAAAAAATACCAAAGGAAAAATTACCCGTGTTGCCATCAATTTAAAAAACACCAGGAGGTAATAAAGGTGCTTAAAACTTAAAGCGTTGTATCAAAAACTCAATTTGAGAAAGACTGCACAGGTCCTTTAACTGTTGAACAGGCTCGTGCTAAAACTCATGCTTTTATTAATAGTCTGCCATGGAAGAAGTAATCATTGTACTGTCAATAACAAATAAGTTGGAAATGTTGTTAAATACCCTTTTTGATAAAGTTTATTTTACTTGCCGGGAAAATGCTAAAACTTATGCCGATAATATTTATAACACATACCAGTTTTACTTTTTTATTGCTTGCGGATAGTATTTTATTTTGCTGCGAAAAAGTGCTTTGTGCAAACAATAAAAGAATGGCGGCAACCGAATACATTTGTTTCATACACGTAATTTTGAGAAGTATGTAATTTAAAGTATGTAAGTTAAAACATAAATTTTCGAAGAATAGTATTAATCTGTTAGTAGCTGCTTTTGCAAGATTTGCTATCATTTTTTTTTGAGTTGATATTGAAACTGCCCGGCAACAAAGCCAAAAGCAATTTTTGTACAGGTCTCTGTTTCTGATCTTGCCTACGATGCAGACCAGAAAGACTCTTCGGTAGCAAAACATTCGCTGTACACAATAATAAATGGAATATAAGGCCTGATGGAAACCGTCATGCCTGCATTATGTTCTCCTAATCTCTTCTCAAGATCGTGGCAATAACCTTTATAGAAATATTCGTGAACGGTGCTTTTCAATACGTATGCGTAGAACATACTCAGCAATTTATTAAGTGTGGTCCCGCCAAGAATCGAACTTGGATCTAAAGTTTAGGAAACTTCTATTCTATCCATTGAACTACGGGACCATTGCAATTACTGTAAATAACCTAAAGTTTTGCGGCTGCAAAAGTAAGGAACTAC
>JBBQTZ010000117.1:0-13338 GCA_038234405.1 Chitinophagales bacterium | reverse complement strand
AGGCTCTACAATAAACAGTTCTTTAACCCCATATTGTTCGTAAACAGCTTTTTTTTCACCTGAATCTTTACTCGCTGTGCCGGGTGACAGTACTTCCACAACCAAATCTGGCGCACCAAATAAACCCCTTGCCTTAACAAGGTTTACATGTTCATTTGCAATAAAAATTAAGTCTGGTTGAAAAATATTTTGGCGGGAAAAATGAACGTCATAAGGAGCGATCCTAACAATACCTAACTTCTTCTTTCTCAAAAAAATGGCTAACTCAACATTGATATCGTTTAATACAAGCTGGTGTATATCTAATGGTGCTGGACTCATAAACAAATTATTATTAATTATTTGGCATAAGGTACCTTCCGGAAGACTTTTCCAAACATCCAGTATTGTTTTAGGAGGTCTTAGTATTGAAACCATACTTGTTGTTTTTCCGAAATTACAAAACTATTTTGATTGTAAAACAAGGCGGGTAATTATTCTCCATTTTTCTATCCCAAAAAAAATTTTTAGGCATTTGTTAAAAATATTTGGCTGAAAAACTTCCGACTACTATCTTTGCCGTCCGAAAACGGACAAGCCGCGTTGGTCAAGGGGTTAAGACGCCTCCCTTTCACGGAGGAGTCACGGGTTCGATTCCCGTACGTGGTACTAAAAAGCCTTTGATAGTTATCAAGGGCTTTTTTTATTATCATCGAAATAGTAAGACAGATATCCAGTGTATCAATATTTAAACAATGGAAATTACTTAGTTAACCTCCTCGATTGTCTTGATTTTTGCAGCACCATTTTTATCCGCTACCCATTTTGCTATTTCGATCGTCTACGCATTTGAGATTCCTTTTCAACACTACATCGCTCCATCAAAACCAGCAGCGGTAATACTTTGACTTATTTGCCATTGTATTCAGCTGCTTTATCTCTTTTTTTTCAGCTTTGTTTTTGCAACTGCTTTCTTTTCTTTTACCCATTTTGTCAATGAATTCTCTTCCATTTTTGTTATAGGACTACAAAGCATCATAGGACCATCAAAATCCAGGTCTGTTACAATTTTATTTTTTTTTGACTCAATTTTCATGATATAAATTTACTATTTTCAAAAGTATAAATCAGCAGGGGATACCAAGCAAGGAATAAATTATACACCTGGCATTTTGTTCCTAATAGGTAAAATGTACAAGAGTGCGACGCCTATGAAGCCAAATTGAAAAACTTCTGCCGGGTCCAAAAAAATGGTAACCTGATGAAATAAAAACCAACAAAAAAAATTAAACTCACAGCTCAATATTCAGCTTGTATTGTTGTGTTTAATATTGGACAACAACTATTATTTACGCCGGAATTTTATTCGCTGAAAAATTAAGAAGATTATTTTAACAATCTACACATCTTGCCAATGAAACCAATAATCCCCTAACTTTAAAACAAATTCAATTAAATTTTATGAGCCTTAAAAGAAGAAACTTTTTACGATTTTCAGCGATGGCAGGTACCGGCATAATTAGCGGTATTAGTTTTGGCAGTTCTGTGCATGCTAAAGCAGGTAACGTTACTGCAACAGATAAATTAATGTCCATCTCAAATGACGCAGAACCCATAACAGTAAAGGAACGGGAGGAAAGAGTTGCAAAGGCTCAGCGCCTGATGACCGCCAATCAAATCAGCGCAATTGTGCTGGATTCCGGCACCACGCTTGAATATTTTACAGGCATCAGTTGGGGACAAAGCGAAAGAACTATGGTAGCTATAATACCCGCAACGGGAACAGTAAAATATGTTTGTCCGGGTTTTGAAGAAGCTCGTTTTCGGGAACTCATCAGCATCGGAAAAGAGGTGTACGCCTGGCAGGAAGATGAAAGTCCTTACAAATTAATTACCACTGTTTTTGCAGCTTCAGGCATTGCTGCCGGTACCATTGGCATAGAAGAATGGATGCGGTTTTTTGTAATGGATGGCATCAGGAAAGAAGCGCCTCATTTGAATTATATAAGTGCAGATGCAGTAACGATACCTTGCCGCATGATAAAATCTGCCGCTGAACTTGCACTGATGCAAAACGCAAGTGATATTACAGTAGCTGCAATAAAGGTTGGCATTAGTCAGCTAAAGGTAGGTATGGCCCAGAGTGATTTGTCATCTGCTATCAACGCAGCCCATCGGCAACTGGGTGGAATTCCGGATTTTGCACTCTGCCTGTTTGGAGAATCTTCCGCTTTTCCACATGGCAGCATTCATCCACGTAAACTACAAAAGGGTGATATTGTATTGATGGATTGCGGCTGCAGCGTTCATGGTTATTCATCTGACATAACCCGAACAATTGTATTTGGCGAACCTACAAAAAGACAATTGGAAATATGGAACCTTGAAAAAAAATCCCAGGAAGCAGGATTTGCTGCGGCAAAAATTGGTGTAGCCTGCGAACTGGTAGATGCTGCCGCCCGTAAAGTAATTACGGATGCAGGTTTTGGACCAGGATATAAATTGCCTGGCCTGCCCCACCGCACTGGCCATGGTATTGGTATGGATGGACATGAATGGGGAAACATGGTAAAAGGCAATAAAAAACTCTTTGAACCAGGTATATGTTTTAGCGTTGAGCCAACTATTTCTATCCCCGGTGAATTTGGCGTTCGGCTGGAAGATTGTGCCTATATGACTGCCGATGGTCCAAGATGGTTTTCGCAACCAAGTCCTTCCATCAGCCAGCCTTTTATTTAGTTTTGATAAAATAAATTGAAACGTGGTAACGGATATTTTTCTAAACAACAAAGCTGATAACATTATTAATATTTATCAGCTTTGTTGTAATTATTTGCACTATCTACCCTAACCCTATCTCAGCATGCATTTCAGGTATTGCTACATCGGAAAACCCTTTGTTCAACAAACGCTGCCTAAAGGCCTGTTGCACTTCATATTCGCCATGAACCAAAAATAATTGTTGCACTTTTTTTACATCCTGACAAGCCAGAAATTGACATAAATCTTCATAATCGCCATGGGCACTCATACTGCGGATAGCAGCAATTTCAGCATTTACCTCATGTTCTACACCATATAGCTTTATTTCCTTATTTCCCTGCAGTAATTTACCGCCTACCGACCTTGGCTCGCAGTAACCACTAAATAAAATTGTGTTTCGGCTACTTTCAATAGTATTGCTGATGTGGTGCTTTACCCTGCCAGCATCGCCCATGCCACTTGCAGAAATAATTACAAAAGGTCCATTTTTAAAGTTGAGCATTTTTGATTCTTCAACTGTTTTTATAAATTTTAATCCCATAAATCCAAATGGATCTTCATCTACCTTCAATATTTTTTGAATAGTTTTATTAAAAAGATTGGGGAAATTTTTTACTATCTGTGTTGCTTCTACACTTAAAGGAGAATCAACAAAATAGTCAAGTTCTGGCAATCGTCTCTCCAGTTCTAACTGATTGAGTGCATACAAAATTTCTTGTGTGCGCCCAACACTAAATGCTGGTATTATGAGCTTTCCTTTTTTTTGTACACAAGCTTTCTGTAACCAATGCAATAACATGTCTGGCGTGGTAGTATTTATATCATGCAGGCTATTGCCATAAGTAGATTCCAGTAGAATAATATCTGCCTGCGGAAACACGGCGGGTGAATTTAAAATGGCATCCCTATACCTGCCAATATCTCCGCTAAAGGTGATGCTCTTTGTAATGCCATTCTCCTTTATTTTTAAATGCACCGCCGCACTACCAATAATGTGACCTGCATCTGTGTACATCATTTCTACCTGTTCATCGATGGTAAACCAGGTATCATAATCCACCGTTACAAAATGCGTCATTGCAGCTAAAGCATCCTCAGTTTTGTACAATGGTTGTAAATAAGGAAGCCCCTGCATGGTTCTTTGCCTGTTGTCATATTTGGCATCACTTTCCTGAATACCGGCAGAATCTTCCAGCAGTACGGCTGTAAGTTCTTTAGTGGCTGGGGTACTATATATTTTTCCACTAAACCCATCTTTTATAAACTTGGGTATAAGGCCGCTATGGTCAATATGTGCGTGAGATAAAATGAGGCAATCCACTGTAGCAGGATCGAAGCCCCATTTCCGGTTCATAGCATCGGTATCTTTCCCCATGCCTTGAAACATACCACAATCGAGTAAATATTTTTTTCCGTTAACTAAGGTGAGTAAGTGTTTAGAACCGGTTACCGTACGGGCGGCACCATGAAAGGCTATTTTCATTATTTAAAATTTACCTTCAAGTTAGGCAAAAATTAACCTAACTAAATATGAATTTTAAGCTAGCTTTTGTTATTGGTAACTGAAAGATAGAAGTAAATAGTAAAACATTACTTTAAAATATCAATAGTGTAGGCTGCGGCTGGTTTTCTACTACTTTAAACCAGGTGATGCAGTGGAAAATCTCAATAAAATTTCATCTGTAAAACCTGTATTTAACTGGCTTTGCTTTTAAACGACCATGTAACAAAAAATTCTGCAATTATATTACCTGCTTCATCTTTACCAACAGATTTTGCAACGATACTTTTTCCTTCGCCGCTTGCAATGGCAGCCTCAATAGTGGCAGCAATGGCTTCTCCATCTTCGCAAATAAATGTGGTAATGCCGGTTGCTTTTTTAAAGTAATTAGCCTGCAAACTTGTAACCAACATAGATATAGCTGGCTTGCGTTGGTGAACGTACATCAAACCCAACAGACCGGTACTCATTTCTGCCGCCATGGCAAGGCAGGCAAAATAAGTACTCTTAAACGGGTTTTGACTAAGCCATTTATACGGCACAACCACTTTGGCATGCAGAGCATCTAAATCCCTAACCCTTACACCGCAAAAAAAAGCGCTGGGTAATTTGGTTAGCATAAAAAGCTTGAACTTAAAGGGATGTTTTACCAGTTTAATAAAGCTATTGGCAGCTATCATGCAGGTGAATATTGGTGATTAAAAAAAATTATTTGTATTGCGCCGGATTAAGCGCTTTTGGGCTCCAGCTATTTAAAAAAGCCAGTACTTTTTCTTTGCTATAACTCTTTTTACCATCTTCCAGGTACTCACTGTTTTGGGTATGAATGCGCTCGCCTTTTGCATTTAAAATAATGAAAACCGGAAACCCGAAACGCTGTGCATAGTCATACTTTGCAAAAATTGGTTTGTTCTCGTTTTCTTTACTATAGTTTAAATGATACCATACAAAATTATTGTTGATAGCAGAATCTAATGTAGGATCTGCCTTGCACAACCGGGCAAACTCAATACACCAACCGCACCAGTTGCCACCACCCTGCAGTAGTACAAATTTATTTTCTTTTGCAGCTAATGTAACGGCTGCCTCAATAGCTGCTATAGCATCGGCAGCAGGATTGTAAAGTTTTTTTTCCTGGCCAAATGAGTGTACAGCATGTAAGAAAAAAAGAACAGTTATAAATGAAATTTTCATGTTGCAAAATATATTTAAAAAAATAAGACTGGTGGATAATGCCAATAAAGATATGCTGTAAACGGGTGAGTGATTATTTATTTCTTTTACTAAAAGAAATGGATAACAAAATCATATTTGCCAGGGTAATTGAGTAAAGCAATAAAGCCTTGCTCAAAAAAATCATACTACTGCTTATCAATTTCCACCACACAAACTATTACATTGTTTTTCTCTGTAGCAGCTGCCTTAAAATAAATACTGCCTTCACTGGTATTTTTGTACTGTACATTTTTGATGGCTGCACTGTTAACTACTTCATTGAGTTTGGCTGTAAAAGACGATTGAGAACTGCTGTTAATAGCGTTATTAATTTGCTTATAATCCAACGCCTCCTTGCTTACCACTATACCCATAAAATCTTTGTTGCCAATACTATCTGCCCTAATGGATTCTTTACGGGGAAACAAGCGGGTGCCGGTAATGCCACAATAGGGCGAATGAATGGGTTTGTAGGGGAACAATACAAAACTGCTACCGGCTACATTGGGTGTAAATAAATAGATGTAGCACTCCACAGCATTTTTAATTTCGATTTTAAATTTAGTGCCTTTAACTACGGGGGTAGCGGTAGCAAAAAGATTACTGCTGCCAGCTTTTAGCGGAATGTATTGTTTGGTAACATTGTTTACGAGGCCAATACTGCATTCAAAATCCACGTTGAGGGCTGCTCCTCTTTTGTCCATAGGATCGAGGCCATAAGCCTCTCTAACAAATTGTTTAAAATCGGCATACCGGATGTAGGCAAGTCCATTTTGCCCCCACTCAGGCCCCCAACTATTCATAATTTCAAAGGCACCACCTTCCATCCTGTCATCGTAGCCTATTACACACATAGCATGACCTCCAAAGCCCATCTGGCTGTAGTCTTCACTAGTTGGATGCCATACTTTTTGGCCCAGCATATCCTGCATAAAACTACCGCCAACCATCATTCCAATTACCACCGGCGCATCTTTTGCAAGGTGTTCTTTTATGGCCCGGAAACTGATATTACTTACACCGGCATCTTCCGTTAAGCGGTTAAATCCATGCATCTTGTTTTGGGTAGCCGCAGTCTCTAATGTACTGTTGGCCTGCCTGCTGCAATCATTTTCATCATAAGGAAAATCATTGTAAGGCAGCGAACCTTTGTTGGTCATAAATTCCATGGCTTTTATTAGATAAGAACCCTGGCAACCATCCAAACCTATATTATTGTACAAAAAAGCCGGACTAAAAGCAACATTGTTTGGATTATTTGCTGTGCTGGCACTTTCTATGATTGTTCTTGCAGCAAAGGCACTGCTCCAGGCTACGCAAGAGCCTTGCTTACCCTGGTTTTGCCGGTCGGGTGCAAAGCGCCGCAGCGATACCATTTCCGGTAATGGATTTTTGGTA
Source organism: Chitinophagales bacterium (assembly GCA_038234405.1). Lineage (GTDB taxonomy): Bacteria > Bacteroidota > Bacteroidia > Chitinophagales > Chitinophagaceae > Ferruginibacter. Next base: position 6,482 of record JBBQTZ010000117.1, on the reverse strand, counting down.
TCATCATCAGACAGGCCTTCATACACACTGGCTTTTTTAAACTCATTGGGATCTAATTTACCGCCGGTGGCAAAGCCGGAAATTACTTTTGCTATTCCACCACCTTCGCAGGATTGATTGCGTAACAAGAAATACCCACCAGCAACAATCAGCAACAAAATAATAATCCCTTTACTGCCACCCTTTCCGCCGCCACCGGCGAATAATGAAAAAATTAACGGCAGAAAATTGAGTAATCCGCCTCCACCACCGCCGCCGCTTCGGCCACCACCGCCGCCACCGCCACTGTTTTCGTTGTAGTCATTTGAATCTTGCGGATCGTCCACCATTTCTAAAGCCATGATATAAAATTTAAGTATTAAATGTAGGTAGAAATTTAAGATTGATTTTTGAATATTTTTTTTATATATTTTTTTTGAAACCAGCTAATATCCCTGATGAAGCTTGATTGGCGACGCTCCGTTCAACTTTTCAGTATTGGAATGGCTTTTATTACGTTAGTTGGATTAAAGTAAGTTATCAATTACCTACCGCTACTTCTCTACAATTTCAAATGCTCTTGAAATACTTACCCCATTTTCATCTACAAGCGTTATCACATGTTTGCCAACACAAGGGTTTAGCGCAATTTGGTGAAAATTTTGTGTGGTGCCAACAAAACCATCATTGAGGCTCCAATAAATTTTAGCACTTGCTCTTCTGTGGGCTGCAGTAAAAATGGTTTTGCCTTTTTGTCCATTTATTTCAAGCGGCACATAAATTTTTGCACCAGGGGTGGGATAAATAATTTCGATGGCCTTGCCTGCGTCGGTATTGTCACAACCGGCTTTAAAAGATGGTAAAATTATGTAATCGGCATTTTTTTGTTTGTAATAAAACTCCATAGCCGGCGATAATATAAACCAGCTTTTATGCTGCATAGCAGAAGGACTTTCGCATTGATCCGTTACCCGCCAAATACCGGTAGCATCCAGATTAATCATTTTGTGGTAGGGACAAAGAGGCGATTTTATACCATTCACCGGCATAAATAAAGTATCAATATCTGCACAATCAATATTGGCTCTAAAACCAGTTTGCCGGCATACCGGTACGTAACTAAAATTATAAAGAGGCTTTGCAAACCAACTAACGGCGGGTAGTAGCCTAAAAATATCGAAGAGAATGGGCGCAGCAGTTTGTATGCCAATGAGGCCGGGCCTACCCTCTCCATCTGTATTGCCAACCCAAACTGCCACTACATTTTTAGGCGTTACACCAATGGCCCATCCATCTCTAAAACCAAAGCTCGTACCGGTTTTCCAGGCAATAGTTTGCGATGAGGTGAATTGTTGCCACAGCCCTTCTTCACCCGGTCGCATTACTTCCTTCATTGCCTGAAAGGTGAAGTAAATAGAAGTGGCATCTAAAGGAAAGCCCCCAACCTTACTGTAATAATCAGGGTTTTCATTTGCAGTGGAGCTAGGGTTTTTATCCGCTTTTACACTTGTTGTTACTGTATTGATTTTGCCATTTAATTCACTAACTGATTTTTTAGTAAGATGGTAGTTTGGCGAATGAAAATCAGCAGCATAAATAATGCCTTTATTTTTTACCTGGTTATTTAATGCCCTTGCCATAGAGGCATACACGCCGGCCATATCCCATGCTTTTACTTCGCAGCCACCAAGTATTAGGCTAAGGCCATAAGTATCGGCAGTTCGGTTAAGTGTAGTAATACCGGACTGTTGCAGGGTTTCGTAAAACCGCTGGTATTTATATTGCTGCAGTAATTTTACGGCTGGTATATTTAAGCTTCTTGCAAGTGCATTTGCAGCCGGCACTGCACCATCATAACCCTTATCAAAATTTTGTGGTGCATAGTTGCCAATTTGAATAGGAATATCTGCAATAAGAGTGTTGGGTAATATCAATCCATCGCTAAGCATGGCGGCATATAAAATAGGTTTTAAGGCACTGCCCGGGCTACGAGGCGCTGCCAGTACATCCACATCGGCTTCCATTTCTTTGTTTGTATAATCCTTAATATTGCCAACATAAGCCATTGTATTGCCTGTTGTAACATCCAATACAATTGCAGCAATATTGTTAATGCCATTGCCCTTTAAAACGGACTGATGTTGCTGTAAAATTGTTGCTACATTTTTCTGTAAGTTACCATCAATGGTAGTGGTAATTTTAGTTGGGGCATTGGCTACCGTATTGTCATTTTTAAATCGCTGAAATAAATGAATAGCATCCTGTGGCAGGGGCAAGGGAGCTGCGGGTAAGGGCTCTTGTTTGGCCAGTTCGCCATCAGATTTGCTTATTTTTTTTGCCAATAATAACTTATCCAACAAAGCATTTCTTTTTGCAAGCAATAGCTTTCTGTTTTTACCCGGATGTACCAATGCCGGGGCATTGGGTAAAACAGCAAGGGTAGCCATTTCGCCCCAACTTAATTTACCGGCACTACGGCCGTAATACCGCCATGATGCAGCCTCAAGCCCTACCACATTGCTACCAAAAGGTGCATTGCCTGCGTATAATGCCAATATTTCTTTTTTTGAAAAACTACATTCCATCCTAACAGCAAGGATACTTTCTTTCAATTTATTCCAGAGGGTTCTTTTATTATCTTTTTGTGAAAGTCGCATTACCTGCATAGTAATGGTGCTGCCGCCCTGTGTAGTTCCTTTTCCCTTACTATTGCGAAGTAGTGCCCTGCCAATGGCCAAAGGGTCAATACCGGGATGATAAAAAAATCGCTTGTCTTCAAAGGTGGTGATACAATCAATAAATTTTTGCGGCAGCTCGTCACTTACCGGAAAACGCCATTGGCCATCCGCTGCAATTGTAGCATTCAACAAATTGCCATCTTTATCCTCAATGATATAACTGGTGGGTGCATAAAATAATGTTGCCGGAAGCGAAAACCAAAATGCCACCAATAAAAAAATTGCCGTCAACCAAATTATTTTTGATTTGGTTGATAGCAACTTTAATTTTAATGAGATATTGTAAAAGAAGGGATGCAAAAAATAGGTTGAAGATGATTGAAAGTTTTATTAATTGACGGTAAAATAGATTTTCAAGTTCTATTGCAAGATTTTTTTAGTCTTTCAATATTTCTCCAATTAGCTTAACTGGCTTAATAAGACTAATAAATGAAGTAGAATATGCTATACTTCACCTTTGTTGTCCCCATCAGTCACTAACTTACCCCATCTACTGCCATTTCCTTATTTACTTTCATCACCAACCCCTGCAACACTTTACCCGGACCAACTTCTGTAAATTGGGTGGCGCCATCGGCTATCATAGCTTGCACACTTTGGGTCCACCTTACTGCACCGGTAAGCTGCTCTATTAAATTCCGCTTTATTTGGCTGGTATCTGTTACTGCCCTTGCAACCACATTTTGATATACCGGACAAATTGGAGTATTAAATGTGGTGGCCTCAATAGCAGCAGCCAATTCTTCTTTGGCTGGCAACATTAGCGGAGAATGAAATGCGCCACCAACGGATAATACCAATGCCCTTTTAGCACCGGCCGCTTTCATTTGTTCGCAGGCAATTTCAATGCCTTTTATACTGCCGCTAATAACCAATTGGCCCGGACAATTATAATTTGCAGGTACCACTATTTCACCAAATTCTTTTTGGATAGTAATACAAACCTCTTCTACTTTATCATCTGCCAAAGCTAGTACTGCAGCCATAGTAGAGGGTTGCAGTTCACAAGCTTTTTGCATGGCTTTAGCCCTGATGGAAACCAGCTTTAACGCATCTTCAAAACTCAAAACCTTGTTGGCAACCAAGGCACTAAACTCCCCAAGTGAATGCCCTGCAACCATATCCGGCACAGCACCTTCAATGGTTAAATACGCAGCAACCGAATGTAAAAAAACGGCTGGCTGTGTTACATTGGTTTGCTTTAACTGTTCCTCTGTTCCGGAAAACATGGTAGCAGCTATATCGAAGCCAAGCATAACATTGGCTTTATCAAACATATCCTTCACTGATGGATTAGAATCGTATAAATTTTTCCCCATCCCTACAAACTGAGAACCTTGTCCGGGGAATACATAAGCATGTTGCATAATTAAGAGTTTAAATCAAAAATAATTTTTAAATTTGAACAACAAACTAATTATGGCATTATCTGATCAAATATTTAAACCAGAAAAATACACCTACCAGGATTACCTTTTGTGGAAAGGGGATTGGGAACTGGTAAATGGTTACCCTTATGCAATGGCGCCTTCGCCTATTAAAAGCCATCAATGGTTTGGTAAAACTTTTATTAAAAAGATTGAAAATAAGTTAGAAGAAACTTGCTCAAATTGTACCTGTCAGGCTTTTTATGAATTAGATTGGATAATTGATGAAGATTCTGTAGTAAGACCGGACTGTGTTGTTATATGTGGCACTCAACCAAATGAAGATTATATAATTAAAGCTCCCATTTTAATTGTAGAGATTTCTTCAAGATCAACTAAACTAAGAGACAGAAATACAAAGTACAACCTATACGAAATGCAAGGGGTAAAATATTATATAATTGCAGACACGGATAATAAAACAGTAGAGGTTTTTGAGCTGACAGGAAATAAGTATTTACAGAAAATCAATAGCACATTTCAATTAACAACTGAATGCACTATTGATTTTGATGTGTATAATCTTTGGTTATCAATGTAATTTGGAGCTGATCAATTTTAAGAATTCTCCCCTTGTTTCGTTCTTTTCAAACTCTCCCCAAAATGCAGAAGTAGTTGTTACTGAATTTTGTTTTTGTACTCCTCTCATCATCATACACAAGTGAGACGCTTCAATAACAACTGCCACACCAAGGGGGTTTAACGTTTCTTTTATAGAATTTAAAATTTGGTGTGTTAATCTTTCCTGCACTTGCAGGCGGCGACTGTACACATCCACCACCCTTGCGATTTTGCTAAGGCCGGTTATCCATCCATTTGGAATATATGCTACGTGGGCTTTACCGTAAAATGGTAACATGTGGTGTTCGCACATACTGTACAACTCAATATCTTTTACAATCACCATTTCGCTTACATCTTCATGAAACTTAGCTGACTCCAAAATTGCATTAGCACTTTGGTGGTAGCCCTGGGTAAGAAACTGCATGGCCTTTGCAACCCTTTCCGGGGTTTTTTGTAGACCTTCCCTATTAGCATCCTCGCCTAGCAAACCCAATGCTTCTTTATAATTTACAATTAATCCATCTGTAACTTCCTGATCGTACTGATCAATTTTTTTGTATGCCATTGTCTATTTTTCTTTTGAATTGAATACTATGCCGGATATTCCACAAAATTTCTTTCTGTTTCATATAATCGAATAAGAATATCATATTTTTCATCAATGTTAGCCCTAAGGATGTTGTAAATAACCACTGCTATATTCTCTGCCGAAGGATTTAGGTTTTTAAACTCCACCGTATCTAGATTAAGATTTTTATGATCAAACTTATCAAGCACATTTTCTTTGATTAGATCACTTAAAAGTTTAAGATCAAACAGATAACCTGTAGCCTCATCAATTTCACCAGTCAACTTTACAATCAACTCATAATTATGACCATGGTAATTGGTGTTATTACATTTACCAAAAACTGCTGTATTGGTTGCAGCATCCCAATTTGGATTATTTAAGCGATGTGCTGCATTAAAATGCTCTTTGCGATAAACGGCTACTCTGTTGCTCATAAAATTTTTTGTGTACACTTAGTTTTTAATACGGGAATTCTGTATAACCAAAAAGATTAACTAATAAAATGCCGCTTAACAGATATAACAGAAGTGTGCTGTTCAATCTTGTGTTTTGTGATGGTATAATTACAAAAAATTATGAAGATTGTTTAGAACTCCAGAAATTAGTTACCAAAATATTCTACAAAAATACGGGGCGTTTCGTATAATTTGAGGCTATGGAGTTGAACGCCTTCGGGTAAATTGGGTAAAAGTTGATCCCATATACCAATAATAAGATTTTCTATAGAACAAAGCTTACCACGCATAAATTCAACATCTACATTAAGATTTTTGTGGTCAAGTATTTCAGTAACATGTTCTTTTACAATATTACTCAGCTTTTTGGCATCAAAAACAAAGCCTGTATCCGGGTTTGGCTCGCCCTTTATAGTAACATACAGCTCAAAATTATGTCCATGCCAGTTTTCATTGGCGCATTTACCAAATACCTCCTCGTTTTTTTGTTTACTCCATGTAGGATTATAGAGTTTATGAGCTGCATTAAAATGTTCTATTCTGGTAATGTAAACCATAGCTACCGGTAAAAAATTTTGGCAAAGGTAACCGCTTCCACAATAAATATGAACCACATTGCCGAATTTTACAAATATGAATCTTTTAATTGTAGCAGCTACCGAACTAGAAATTGCTCCGTTTATTAAACTTAACCTGCCTGTTGATGTATTAATAACGGGCGTAGGTGTACCCGCTACAATGTATCATT
>JBBQTZ010000116.1:0-13348 GCA_038234405.1 Chitinophagales bacterium | reverse complement strand
GGCTGCTTAGCTTTTATTGCTTGTTTTTTTACAGCTCTGCATGCACAACAAGTAAGCTTGCGCAAGGCTAAGCAAATGCGCTTACAGTATGCTTACAAATAATTTCCCTTGCTTTTTTAAAAGTACACTTGGGATAAATTTAAAAAGAACCAAACTTTATAATAATTTAGCCACTTTAATATTTAGATAAAGAAGATGGCATGCTATGAGTGAAACTACATTTGAAATAAGATTGGTACAGGTAATTCGATACATTACTCCTTTGCGGGAGGGTGGTTCGCTGCCTGCTATTGCCGAGGCTGATGATGGATTTATGTATGTAGTAAAATTTAGAGGGGCTGGCCAGGGGACAAAAGCTTTAATTGCAGATTTGATTGGTGCAGAAATAGCAAGGCTTGCTGGCTTAAAAGTTCCGGAGCTTGTATTTGCCCAACTTGATGAAGCATTTGGACGCACCGAACCTGATGAAGAAATACAGGATTTACTTAGGGCTAGTACAGGGATTAATCTTGGTGTTCATTTTTTATCTGGCTCTATTACTTTTGATGCTGCTGTTACAAAAGTTAACGAAGCAACCGCCTCTTTAATAGTTTGGTTAGATGCATTTTTAACCAATGTAGATCGTACGGTTCGCAATACCAATATGCTTAGCTGGCACAAAGAACTTTGGCTGATAGATTTTGGTGCGGCATTGTATTTTCATCATTCGTGGGATAATTGGCAAGAGCAGGCCCTAAAGCCATTTGTACAAATTAAAGACCATGTACTACTTAAACAAGCCACAGCTTTAGATGAAGTGGATATTGCCATGCGGCAATTATTAAAGCCACAAAAACTTGCTGCTATAATTGAATTAATTCCGGATACGTGGCTGTTAAATGACGATAGTACTGAAACACCGGAAGCAAAAAAAGCAATTTATTTAAATTTTTTAATTAACAGACTTACTGCGTCTGCAATATTTGTAAATGAAGCCAAGCATGCAAGAGAAGCACTTATATGAATATGCCATTGTGAGAATTGTGCCATGTGTAGAGCGTGAGGAATTTATTAATGTGGGTGTAATAGTTTATTGCAGAAAACCTGCTTTTCTAAAGGCTTCCTTTACACAAAGTTATAGCCGTTTGCAGGTGCTATTCCCTGCAATAAATTTGCAGGAAATTGAAGCTAATCTTTATGCCTTTGAGCAAATAGCAGCGGGCAATTCGGAGGCAGGCGTTATTGCCACTTTTGATATGGCTAGCCGGTTTAGGTGGCTTACTGCAAAGCGTAGCACCATTGTACAAACATCTGCTGTGCATCCTGGCTTTTGCGATAATCCTGCTACTACTTTAAGCCACTTAATTGAGCAACAGGTATTGTAAAAAAAAACATAGCTTTTGCGGCAGAAAATCCAGTGCAGGTTTAAATTAAAACCATACTTTCGAAACATTTTTTGCATCAGAATACTTTACTATTATCAACCTGAAAATAACCTGAAACACTTATCTGTATTGTATTTGAAAACCTTATTACCATTTAAACTGTAAAATTTGTGTTGAAATTAATTTGCAAAGGAATTTTATGGAAATACTACAAGCTTACAGCGTTAGCAATTGGCTATTAATATTTGTGGCTGCTTTTATTCTTGGTTTAGCAAAAGCAGGATTAAAGGGCATTGATATACTTAATGTAACCATCATGGCTTTAGTGTTTGGTGGCAAAGCATCTACCGGTATTGTGTTGCCCTTACTTTGTGTGGCAGATATTGGCGCTGTTTTGTATTACAACCGCCATGCCCAATGGAAACATTTTTGGAAAATAATACCCTGGATGGCTGTGGGGATTTTAATAGGTGTTTTTGCAGGTAAAGATTTAAATGAAGCTATTTTTAGAAAAATGATGGCAATAATTATCGTTATTACAGTTGTTATAATGGTGTTGTTGGAATTTCGTAAAACAACCAATGTGCCGGAACATCCTTTTTTTGTAGCCACCACAGGGCTTGCAGCAGGCTTTACAACAATGCTGGGTAACCTTGCAGGTGCGTTTGCCAATGTTTACTTTTTGGCTATGCGTATGCCAAAAAATGACTTTATTGGTACGGCAGCATGGGTATTTTTGGTAATTAATTTATTCAAATTGCCCTTTCAAATATTTTTTTGGAAAAACATTACGGCTACCAGTTTACAAATAGACCTGGTTTTATTACCAGCATTGGCAATTGGTTTTTTATGCGGGTTAAAGATTGTATCAAAAATAAAAGATAGTAATTATCGTAAAATTGTACTTGTGCTTACGCTAGCAGGAGCGTTGGTTATATTTATGAAGTAAGGATTAAAAAAATAGGAAACAACTGTTAACGACATCACTTTTTTAGCCTGCTTTTAATTTTTCTAAATAATCCTGTTGGTTGTTTATTAGTTGCAATAGTTCCTATTAAAAATCCATAAGGTTGGAGCGATTCAAAATGATCGAATATAATTTTAACCATAGCCGTAAGTGGGATTGCTAAAAATATGCCCGGTATGCCCCATAATAATTGGCCCAGCACCAATGCTATAATAGTTGAAAATGGATTGATTTTAACTTGTGGACCTAAAATTAATGGCTCCAGCAACCAGCCCTGTATAAATTGTACTATCACATAAGTAGCAACTATACCCACAATCATTGTAATGCCAGCGCCATTAATGGCGGCTACCAAAACTGTAATGGTAGTGCCGGTTATGTTTCCTATAAAAGGAACAATTTCGAGCAGGCCACAAAGCATTGAAAAAAACAAGGCATTTTTTACGCCTATTACACTAAAGCCAATGCCATACATTACCCATAAACAAACAATCATTTTACCTAAACCAAGCATGTATTGCTGAGATACATTGGCAATATTATGTAGCACTTCATTCATTTCTTTTTGCTGTGTGGCTGGTGCAAGCTTTAAAATGAATTGAAGCAAATGCAATCTGTAATACAGCAACAAGAAGATATATGCCATCACCAAAATAAAATTGGTAAAAATTGTTATAAATGAGCCAGCTAACAATTGCAAAACCTTTGTAATTACTGGTTGCTCATCGTTCAATATTTGTAATTGCGTTTTTTTATCTATCCCTAAGTTTTTAAATAAGTATTGTTGAAGGTTGTTGCCGGTGCTGATTGCTTTATCTTTTAATATCGAAAAATCATTAGCCAATGCTGTAATCTGCCAACTGAGCAATAATATTATTCCTGCAACTATCGTTAAAAATAAAGCTAAGCAAGTTGTTACAGCTAACCATTTGGGTACTTTTTTTATTTCCATCCATTTGCAAAATGGTAAAAAAAGGGTTGCCAATACACCCCCAATGGCAATTGGTATAAAAAAGGATTTACCCAAATATAAAATTGAAAGCAATAGTATAATTGCAAGCATCTTTTTTATTAGGGATGTTGTAGAGAATGTCATAATACAACAATTTAAGCTATAAAAAGCATTAATAATATTGAATAGTACAACATTGCTGGTTTTGGCTAATGATACGTTTACGGTGCAATTAAATTTCTACTTTTTTATGGTGGTTTTCTTAATTATTACTGCTGCCAATAATTTGTAAAGCTTTTGTAACCCAGATTATACTGTAGTAAGTTGTGATAGATTTTGAATTACATACTCTGCGTTTACGGAGCCAATCTTTCAATTTTCCAATCATTTTCTGCAAGCTTTGTGTATAATATTCTGTCGTGCATACGGCTTGGCCTGCCTTGCCAAAACTCAATACGGGCAGGCTTTACACGGTAGCCGCCCCAATGTGGTGGCCTTGGTATTTCGCCATGTTTAAAGCGCTCTACATAATATTCGTATGTTTCTTTTAGCATTGCTTTACCTGCTACAACCATACTTTGTGGCGATGCCCATGCACCTAACTTGCTTCCTTCTGGCCGGCTGTTAAAATAATCAATACTTTCCACTGCCGCTATTTTTTCAGCTACTCCGGTAATACGTACTTGTCTCTCCAATTCTTTCCAAAAAAACAACAGGCAGCAATTGCCATTTTGCTCAAGCTGCTTGCTTTTGGCACTGTTATAATTGGTAAAAAATACAAACCCTTTTTCGTCAACTGCTTTTAGTAAAACTATTCTTGCATCTGGCATTCCATCACTGCCGGTGCTAGCCACCGTCATTGCATTCATTTCCAAAATAGCAGACTCGGTGGCATCTTTCCACCATTTTTCAAATTGAATAATGGGAGAGGCATCTACATCATCCTCATTTAGCGAATTCATGGTATAATCTTTTCGTAGAGCGGCTAATTCGTCTGGTTTCATTTTATATTTTTAAATTTTTGTAAAGATAAACCAGTGGGTGTAGAAGTTGTTGTTGTTTTCAATTTGTAGGGTATATAAACTGTAAATAAAAGCCTGCTATAGTTTAATTGTAACTACTATTTAATCAGTATAGTGCTTCCTTTTAAATTAAAGCGTTGCCCTGTTTCGATATGGGTATAATTAAGTATCCAAACGTATGTGCCAGGGTCCTGGGGGTTTCCTTTAAAATTCCCATTCCATTTATTAGTCCAATTGGTAGTTTCAAATAGTTTTTGACCTACCCGATTGTATATAGCAAAATATAAATCTTTGGCTTTGTAAGCATTGGTTGGATATAAGAAATCATTGAGCCCATCAGCATTTGGGGTAAATGCCTTTGGTACAGCAATGTAACAATTGCTTACCACCCTAATGGTGCTAACTGCTGTATCAAAACAGCCAATATTGTTTGCTACAATCAACCTTACTGGCAAGTCTCTTGTGGTATTAGCTGATGGATAAAATTGAGAAAGCGGCTGTTTTAAATTGCTGGTAGCCCCATTACCAAAAGTCCATTGCCAACCGGTAACGTTATTAAAACTATTGTCTTTAAATAGGGCGGGGTCGCCAGGACAAACATTGGTGGTAGATTCAAAAACAGCTTTTAATGTATTATCTAATTTTATAGTAATTATGGCAGAAGTATCGCTGCAAATACCGTTACTTACTATCAAACTTGCAATTTTATCATTAAAAACTGTGTAAGTAATGGCAGTATCTTTTGCAAAACTTCTTAGCGAATTATCAAACGTCCATACCCATTTTTTTACACCATTTCTTCCATCGTGACTATAGTTGATGGTATCCATTTTACAGCCAAATTTTATATTGTATTGAAAGTTTGCCGATACAGTATCCCATCCTGCAAAAGAAAGAATTGAACCTGCAGGAGTTTCCTGGCCGCACTCATTTAAAATAGTATTACCATCGGTACCAGTTAACAAAGTAATTGTATAATTACCTGCCTTTGAGATGGGGGTAGATAATTTTACAACTATTGAGTTAGATAACCCCTGGTTATTACAATTGCCAGCAGCCCCGGTTACCAGTATAGCTCCACTACTACCTGCTACAATAAAATCAGATCCATTTGCAGCAATAGTATTACACTGCATTGGCCTTTTAAATATCAGCAATAAACTATCCGGCGCACAGCCAAGGGGAACTATGCTATCCATTGGTGTAGGTATTAGGGGAAAAACCGTTACTGGTAAAAATTGCCCTAAAGGGATCCCCCTATTACAGTTATCAAGCAAATTAATACCAGCGTTATCGTTTTTAATGGTGATTTGATAATTGCCAGGCGGTATAGGTGTAGCTAAAGTTAAAATGATAGAATCCATATCAAAATTATTTCCGCAATTAACACCCTCGGCGGCAATAATTGGGGCAATAGCAGGCGTAACAGTAAAATCACTTCCATCTGCATTGAGGCTGCTGCATTTCATCCGCTTGTTAAGCTTTACAGTCATTTTTATACCATCACAAATTGCTCTTGCGCTGGCTAAATCAGGTTCTTTAAAATCTGTAATACTTGCCGTTGCAGTTGAATCTGTACCAAAAGCAAGCCTGTAACCGCTTTGTGAGCTTGCTGTAAAATGGCTTACCAGCAAAATATATTCGTGTCGTAAAATTAAAGTAGGCATTGAACTAAATAAGGGGCGAAATGGGCCACCAAACGTGGAGCCACAAACCGTTAAGGAAGTGCCAGCAATAGAAGCTCCTGTTCTGCCGGGCTCGCCAGACCAGTTACAAGCTACAAACAAGGATGGGTCTGTATATACATCGCTGGCATTTTTGTTGGTAATATCAAACAATTGCCAGTCATAATCATCTGTAATATCATTAGGGGTAATTGTAAAGCTCAAAGTACCCGGTACAAAACAGGTAAAGCGATACCAAAAAGGATTTACATCAGTTAAAAAATCGTTGCAACCCGTTGTTACAATTTGAAAGCCTCCGCATGCAGGCACACTATCCTGACTAAATACAGCAGTACCACATACCGGAAATGCTGATGCAGGTGTTTGCCCCAAAGTAGTACAAGTTGTTTGTGCAACTGCATTGGTATAAAAAATAATTATAAAGCAGTTGATGAATAATTTTTTAATCATAAATAATATGCAAATCTACTGAATGACAGTTTAACCCGGATTTTGAAGTTGAAAATCTATTACGGCTTTTTACCACAAAAATTGAGTTGAAGATAATGTAGGGCTTTATTATCCGGATAAGGTTTTGGTAATTTTTAACAATTCTATTTAAGTAATTTACTTGCTGTTATATTTGCTGCTTTAAATTTTACATGGATACTATTATTGGAAACGATATTGACCAGGCTAAACAATATTTATTAAACGGTGAACCAGTTGCTATACCTACTGAAACTGTTTATGGATTGGCGGCTAATGCCATGAATGAAAAAGCCGTAATAAAAATTTTTGAAGTAAAGAACAGGCCAACTTTTAATCCTTTAATTATTCATTGCAGTAGTTGGGCAAATGCACAATTGTATGTAAAAAATGTACCGGTAAAAGCAATTTATCTTGCAGAAAAATTTACACCGGGGCCATTAACTTTTTTGCTTGATAAACAAAATAATATTTCTGATTTGGTTACTGCCGGAAGTAATAAAGTAGCCGTTAGAATACCAAAACACCCGTTAACATTAGCTTTGCTTCAATCCATTGATTTTCCTTTGGCTGCACCAAGTGCCAATCCTTTTGGCTATATAAGCCCTACAACAGCCTATCATGTACTACAGCATTTAGCTGGTAAAATACCCTATATACTGGATGGCGGTTCGGCTGATGTTGGGTTAGAATCTACCATAATTGGATTTGATGAACAGAACAGGGTATTGTTGTACAGATCGGGTGGTATTAGTTTGGAAGCGATTGAAAAAGTATTGCAGGAAAAAGTAATTATTGTTGAAAACCAGCCTGTTGAAAATCCGGCAACACCCGGACAATTAACATCTCACTATGCACCGCTAACGCCTTTGTATAATGGAGATGTAAAAGAATTATTAAAAAGATGGAAAGATAAACGGGTAGCCTCCATTAGTTTTTCAACTCAATTTGATGAAATACCTGTTGAAAATCAATTTATACTTTCGCCAAACCGCTTGCTACCAGAGGCCGCAGCTAAATTATTTGCTGTGTTAAGATCAATTGACCAATTAGAAGTTGATGTTATTTTGGCAGAAGTTTTTCCAGCGGAAGGCTTGGGCAGAGCTATTAATGATCGTTTAAATAGGGCAGGGGCTAAACATCAATAATTTTGATGATTACCCCTGCTGATTTATTTACCTGGCAATATCAATTTTCACCTTTTTATTTTTTATTTTCTCATTTTTAATTACCTCCAGTAAATTACCCAATTTAGATTTTCTTACTGCTACAAATGAGGAAAAGTCTTTTACATCAATCAATCCTATATCTTCTTTCTTTAAGTTTCCAACATGGCTTAAAAAACCCACCACATCAATTTTATTTACTTTGTCTTTTTTACCGGCTGCTATAAACAAGGTTGACCAGGCTGGTTTTTCAGGTTGTTCCTGATCTGCTGAAATTTCTAAAGCGGTCACTGGTGTAGAGATATAAGCTGGTAAACTTTCCTCTTCTGATAAAATTAAAACAACTTTACCACCATTTTCCATTCGGGCAGTTCTGCCATTACGGTGTGTGTAAACATCTTCTGTTGGTGGCAGGTGAAAATGTACAACGTATTTTATAGATGGAAAATCGATGCCCCTTGAGGCAAGATCTGTAGTGATTAATACATTGGATGTGCCATTTTTAAATTTGCACATAGCGGCTTCCCTTTCATATTGCTCCATCCCGCCATGATAAAAAACATTTACTATTCCTTTGTCTTTAAGCATTTGGCTGGTTCGCTCTACAGATTCTCTGTGATTGCAAAAAACAATGGTAGATTTATTGTTAATATGGCAAAGCAACTGGTAAAGAGATTCAACTTTATCTTTATCTTCGGAGCGTAAAAACATGGTTACCAACTCCTCGTACACTGTTTTTTCAACCAGCGTTGCAGAAGAAAAATCAAGTAATACCGGGTTGGAAAATTTTACAAAATCAGGTATTGCAATGGCCGGCGTTGCGGAGGTAAGTATTCTTTTCTTTACGTTGGGCAGGCTGTTGATGATAAAACTCATTTCTTCCTGAAAACCTAATTCAAGCGATTTATCAAACTCATCCAACACTAGCGTCTCTATATTTTCCAGCGCAAAATTATTTCTGCGGATATGGTCTGCAATACGGCCGGCAGTGCCAATAATTACTGCTGGCGGCTGTACCAGGTTGGTTTCTTCAATTTCTCTTTTGTGGCCACCATAGCAACAAGTAACCTTATAACCGGTTCCCATTTTTCTATACACTTCGTCTATTTGCAATGCCAATTCACGGGATGGTACAAGTATAAGGGCCTGCACCTGCTTTGTAGCTGGTTGTAGTAAACTGGCTACCGGTAGTAAAAAAGCCAATGTTTTGCCTGTGCCTGTAGGAGAAATAAGTTGCACATGGTTATGTTCGGCAATAGTGCTCATGGCAGCTAACTGCATTTCATTTAAAGCTGAAATTTGTAAGCTGCTCAATATAGTTTCGAGCGAAAAATTTTGTTCTTGCATTTGTTTAATATAAGCGGTAAAAATAAGTTAGTTCTTTATTTTTTACATTTAAATCTTGCTTTAACATTGTTCTATATTGTAAGTAATTAATTTTTTTATGGTTTATTGGATAAAGAAATATGCGGATAATTGATTAAGCCAGAAGCTTTTCTGTTAAAACAGTTTGGTTTTATCCTATATTTTTCAGATGAATTTGTAATGAAAGAGTATAAACAATAAAGTAAAAAGTTGGAGGATTATTTGGCTGAAAGAACAGTACCCTATTTTGATGTAGAGAATGTAATGAAATACTTAACTGTACATCAGTTGAGAGCAGTATTACACCCTCGTTTATAATTTGAATATCGTTCTAGTTAATTTGGGGGCTGTAGGGTAGATTTTCAACTGCACCAGTATGATTAAAACACTAAAAGGCTAATTATAACAAGAAGATTATTTATCTGCAAGCCATAGATTTTGGTAGCAATAAAAGTTTTTAGAATTAATTTGTATGTATATTTTACAAGGAGTAATTTAAAAATACTGTCTTTTATAAAAGCATTGTGCATATTCACTTTAACTTACATAAAAGACAGCGTATTAAAACATCCATTTTACCTACCAAATAAGTGCACTAGCGCCTAAAATGGCTGCGTCAGCTTCTTGTAATTCGCTAAAAAGCAGCTTTACCTTATTTTGAAAAATAGGCAGCAAATTGGCTTCCATGTGTTTACGTGTAGGGTTTAATAATATTGCGCCTGCTTTGGTTAAGCCCCCAAATAATACAATTGCTTCTGGTGAAGAAAACATGATAAAGTTGGCTAGTGATTCACCCAATATTTGGCCTGTAAATTCAAAAATATCATTTGCAATGGTATCTCCTTGTATAGCACAATCATAAACTGTTTCACTTGTAAGTTCTTTGATAGAGAAATCTCTTAAAAGGCTTTCTTTTTCAGGAAATTTTGTTAATAGTTCTATGGCAGTTTCTCTTACACCAGTAGCAGATGCATAAGCTTCAAGGCTTCCCAGCATACCAGTACTTTTGTGTCGTCTGCCACCTGGCCTAATGATTGTATGGCCAAGCTCTCCGGCAAAACCATCGTGCCCTACAACAATTTTACCATCAATCACAATACCACTTCCCACACCGGTACCCAGGGTAATGGTAATAAAATGTTTCATTTCTTTTGCGCAACCGTACATCATTTCACCAACAGCCGCCGCATTGGCATCGTTGGTAAGTTTGGTAGGTAATTTAAACTTTTTCTGCATTAACTCAGCTATTGGTATAATGCCTTTCCACTTTAAATTGGGGGCATATTCAATGGCACCAGAATATATATTGCCATTAGGAGCTCCCATACCTATACCTACAAATTGTTTGGTGCCACCTACCTTATCCATCATTGGCAGCAACTTTGCGTATAGGTCTTCAATAAAATCTTCTACTACTTCATGCTGGTTGGTAGGTAGCCTGTCCTGATCTAATATTTCACCTTTTGCGTTTACAATACCAAACTTGGTTGTAGTGCCTCCAATATCAATTCCTAAAGAATATGTACTCATTTAAAATAAGTTTAAAGTTGTTGTAAATTTTTATGGTAGTAATAATTTTTTAATGACCTCCACTGCTTACCTGTGCATCAAAATCGATACCTTGTTTTTGCAATACTGCTTTTACCTTTACTGCAAACCATCCAATGTAGATAAAGCAAAGAAATGCAATCCAGTAAGATTCTTTTATACCAATGATGTCTGCTACTTTACCTTGAACTAAAGGTATAATTGCGCCGCCCAGTATCATCATAATAAGAAATGCAGAACCCTGAGATGTATGTTTTCCTAACCCTGCAACTGCCAATGAAAAAATACACGGCCACATTACACTACAAAATAACCCTCCACTAATAAAAGCAAATAGCGAAACAAATCCTGAGGTAAATAATCCAACCAGCATGGCAATACAGCCTAAAGTTGAATAAATAATGAGCATTTTAACTGGCTTATCCTGACTTAAAAAATACGCACCGATCATTATTGCAATGCAGATTGCATATACATATAAATCAGATACATCACTACCCCTTAGAATATTTACGAGAATATATATGCCAAAAGCAACATAAGGCATTATTACAGTTAGTACTGTCTTTAAGTTTTTTGGAGGGTCAAACGCAGCAACTGCTCCAGCCCATCTGCCAATCATCATACTTGCCCAAAAAAGAGAAATAAAATGAGAGTTATTAGAAGCATCCATGCCAAATTTTACATTTAAAAGTTCTCCCAGGTTGCTTCCTATACTCACTTCTACACCTACGTAAACAAAAATGGCAATCATACCAAGTACTAACTGAGGGTATTTTAATGCTGCAAATCCATTTTCCATTTTTTCTTCATTGCTAACATTGGGCATATTTGCCATTTTAAATATTAGAGCAAACAATAAAAAAACTGCTCCCAGTATTAAATATGGAACTTTAACAGAATCTATGGTAGCATTTTTTGCTGCATCTTCAGAAAGTGCACCAAAAATTGCAAAACTTATAATTACCGGGCCAATTGTAGTTCCTAAATTATTTATCCCACCACCTAAATTTAATCTTTGAGATCCGGTAGCAGGATCACCTAAAGCAATGGCAAAGGGCTGGGCAGATGTTTGTTGTAACGAAAATCCAAGTCCTACTATAAACAGACCACCTAATAATAATGGGTAAGAATGAAATTCTGCTGCCGGATAAAACAGCAACGTTCCTATAGCAGATATTATTAATCCGTAAACAATACCGCTTTTGTAACCAATTTTATTCAGTGGATCTTGCCCCATAACTTTTCCAACAGCAAAATAAATAATTGAGCCAATGAAATACGCAACATAAAATGCAAAATCAATAAGTTGTGCCTGTGTTTGTGATAAACTTAATTTGTCTTTAAATAGTGGAATTAAAATTCCATTACTGGCAGCCACAAAGCCCCAAAAGAAAAACACAGTAATAAGTGTTCCAAATTGAGACCATTTGGTTTTAATTGGAGCAACGTTTGAATTGTTCATACAGCTTTTTGTTTAGGTTGTTTAAGAGCGATGAAAGTAATTCAAAATAAGCAATCACAAAAATTATTGATTTTTAAATAAACCCGGTTTTTTTAGTTGAAATAGTAATGAGGTTTACAATTGCTACACAGATAAGTGTTTCAGGTTATTTTTTGGTAAAATAAACAGTGAACTATATTAAAGTAAAATAATGTTTTAAATTCCATAGCTGCCAATTACTGAATGCTTTTGGAAGTAGCCAAAATAGATTTTCAACTACAAAGCATAGCTAAAACTTTCAAATTTATACGGGAGCAAAGTATTTAATTTTTTAAAACTTATTTCAATCAACCAAAATTTACTACATTCATTTTTTTAAAAATCAATTGCCAATTTAATGGAAATATTACACGTAACTGCAGAGTGCTATCCCGTAGCAAAGGCTGGTGGTTTGGGAGATGTAGCCGGGGCTTTACCAAAATACCAAAACAGCCTTGGGCATTCAGCCAAATTGGTAATGCCAATGTACCGTACTAAATTTTTGTATGCAAATCAATTTGAAGTGGTGCACAAAGGTGATTTTGGAATGGGGCCTTATTGGTTGAATTATACCATCATAAAAGAAACAACAGATAAATTAGGGTTTGGCCTTTACCTTGTTGATATTAATGGTTTGTTAGATAGAGAAAATATTTATGGTTATAGTGACGATGCTGAAAGATTTGTTGCTTTTCAAATTGCAGTAGTAGATTGGCTTTCTAAATGGACAACCAAGCCAGATGTGGTGCATGTGCATGATTACCATGCAGGCCTTATCCCTTTTATGATGCAGCATTGTTATGCTTATCAATATTTAGCGGATATACCTACTGTACTTACCATACACAATGCACAATACCAGGGCTGGATGAATTGGGATAAAGCCAGCTACCTGCCCGCCTGGAACAATTGGGAATGGGGTAAACTTGATTGGGAAGATAGAATAAATCCATTAGCCAGTGCTGTTAAATGCGCTACCAGGGTAACTACTGTTAGCTATAGTTATTTAAATGAAATGAGGAGTAGCGCAAACGGACTGGAAAATTTGTTTGAATACGAAAGAGGTAAATGCACTGGTATTTTAAATGGTATTGATGATGTGGTTTGGAACCCTGCAACAGATAGCTATATTGATGATAAGTACAATACCAAAACTGCCGCTGCCGGTAAACTAGCCAATAAGAAAATTTTATGCAGCGAATTTAATCTTGCTATAGAAAAGCCTCTTTTTGTATTTATTGGCCGTTTGGTATATGAAAAAGCTGCCGATCTTTTGCCACAAGCTATTTACGATGCCATTTACAATATGGAAGGTAAAATGAATTTCC
>JBBQTZ010000115.1:0-13445 GCA_038234405.1 Chitinophagales bacterium | reverse complement strand
TTCTATCGTGATAATTGTATTTGATCATAAAAATCGGAATGTGCACCAGGAAAGTTTCCAGTGGTGCACCAACGATATTATTTTCAGCCAACCAGTCGAGAGCAGCTTCCAGGGGGACACTTGGCAGCGCAGCTTCCAACCCGAGCTCCTGGCGATAAGGTAGTAAATCACCGGTTGATATCTTTAAATTCATCAATTCTGTCACTGAAATCGCCCGGGCAGGTTTAAGCAGGATTGTTTCGCCATTCCCTGCCAGTTTTACCCGAAAATACCAGACCGGGAAAAAAAGGAAATCAGTACTTAATCGCCGCGCCTTCTTATCCAGGTCCTTTACTGACTGGCTGTCAGACATCCAGCGAAAAAGCATTGCGTTCGCGCCATCTGCGTCCAGAGTCGGGTTGAGGTAATAATGGAAGACGGCCTGCTTCTTATCAATATAAAGGGTCGCTTCACAAAACGGGCAGGTGATGAAAACCTGATCCCCATTTGGCTGAATCTCAGCCCCGCAATGGGTGCAATGAAATTTTTGTGGTTCAATATTCATACAGGGGCTGATTATAGCACGCCGTTTTTTCAATTTATCTGGTTGTAAATAGTCTGTGCTTATCTGGTTTAGCTATCTATTGGACGTTTTTGTGCAAAATCTGCAAAAATGCACGCATTAAATATGCACATGTATTAAATTTACGGATGATGATCATTACTACTTAGGTTTAGTTTGCCACTTTGCAAGGAACAAAAGCAAAATTATGATTGCAGTTATGGAAAATCAACAATTGGTTCAGTTTACTTTCTTTCAAGGCTTATCCGACCTGGAATTGGATCAGTTGAAGTCTATGATGGAATTTTGTTCCTTACCGGTAGATATGGTATTATTTGAGCAAGAGTCACTGGCAAATTCCATTTACATTTTATTGGAAGGGGAGGTGGCATCGAATTTAAACCTTATGATGGTCCGGCCTCTATCATAGCTCGTATACTTCCCGGGAATGTCTTTGGTTGGTCAGCCGCACTCAAACGCAAAAAATATAGTACCTCCGCTCGTGCCTTGACAATAAGCAGTGCTTATCGC
Source organism: Chitinophagales bacterium (assembly GCA_038234405.1). GTDB lineage: Bacteria > Bacteroidota > Bacteroidia > Chitinophagales > Chitinophagaceae > Ferruginibacter. The sequence continues at coordinate 12,373 of JBBQTZ010000115.1, read as the reverse complement.
CTCGAAACCAGGAAATTAACAAATTTATGTGATCAATGCCCTGCAATCGGCAATGTTTTTCTTGACCGTTTAGCAGGTGTAATAACTGATCATTTTTATGGATCAGATGATGATATGGCGAGATTGCTGCGTAAGGGCATGGTAGGCAAAAGCGAATGTTAGGAAGGAAATTCTTATATGACAACGAATACTGAATTTACTCTTGAAGAACAAATGCGCGGTTTAATAGAACAACTTGATGCATATATTGAAACCTATCATGGCGGATCGGTAGAATTTGTCTCTTATCAGGACCAACACGTGAAAGTCCGCCTTGGAAAAGCCTGTACTGACTGCCCATTAAAGACCTCCACTGTTAAAGGGTGGATTGAGGGTACATTTAAGCAATTCTTCCCGGATGAGGTTGATTCTGTAGAAGCAGTGTGAACTGATAGCGGATAGCTCACAGCTCACAGCTCACAGCTCACAGCTCATAGCTCCCAGCTCATAGCTCATTCCTCACACCCACTTTAATGCACCTTTTTTATGTGCGTATAAAAAACCGGCAAATAATATAAAAAAGAAAATAATTACTTCTACTAAGGCAAACCAGCCCACTTGTTTGGCTACAACAGCCCAGGGATAAAGAAACACCAGCTCAACATCAAAAATTAAAAAGATAAGGGCAAATAAATAATAGCCCACATTTAATTGTACCCATGTTTTACCAATGGTAGGGATACCGCATTCATAAGGTTGGCCTTTTTGGGGGTTGGTGGTTGACTTTGTAACAACCTTAGCAATCATAATAGCAATTATTGCAAAGGTTAAACCGGCAAGAATCAAAACAATCATCGAAGATGCACCCATAGTTATTCAGTTGATGAATGAAGGACTTTTTCGGGGTACAAGGTAGCGAAATTTTAAATATGCAATAACCCTTTACTGCCATGGTTCTTATCATTAACAGGGCTGATATTCATCATAAATTAACTAAGGTATTTGCTTAGTGAACCTACGCAAACCTTATCTAAAATTAGACTGTATTTATATTTTTAGGATAATATTGTAAAACAAAAAGGGTTGATAAATTTTTATCAACCCTCTCTTTAAATGCATTAGATTATTCTTTATAAAACTTAATCGCTTCTACTTGATTGGCATATTTAATCTGCAAAATGTAATAACCCTTTTTAAGAAAAGAGGTATTTATTTGATGTCTTACAACTCCTTTGTAACCTTTTTGAGATAGTTGTAATGTATTTGTATTTACATCATAAATATTGAAAATAATGGGTGTTTTTGTTTTTACAATTTTTGATTTAAGTTTAAATTGCACCAATTTTTCTTCAACTGAATTAACGCTTAAAATGTCATTCACAGGGTTAGGCGTAGCTGTAAAGTTAAATCGTCCATTATTTGAATAAGCAAAAAATAGTATTTGCTGATCAAAACAAGCACCTGCACCTGAAATTCTGAAAGTAAAGGGAATACCCCCTGAGTTAAGCGGCAACTGAAGTATAAACCCGGAGCTAGTAACACTCCACATTAGCGGTTGAATTGCCCCTGTAAATGTTATTGTTTTCCCGAATAGACTACCAGTTGATACTGATACTGTGCAACCTGAATGAACAAAAGTAGCACCATTTGTAGTACCTGACTGACTTGGGTGACTAACACCTCCTGCAATACAGGCTTGCTGATTGTAATTAAAAATGGCTGAACTAGACGAATTATTATCGTTACCAATTTCTTTGGTTAAGGTAATAGAATTTGATGGGCAACCTGCAACGTTGTTTATAGTGGCGGTTAACGTAATATTTACTTGATACCATTTTCTATTGGTAATCCTTAACTGATTTAATATGGGTGTATTCTGCGCAAATTCAAGAACAGACCCCGCCCAAGAAGGCTGACTCCATATTACTGTGGCAGCCGCGGGTAAATTAGGTATAAAATAATTTGACGTATTGCAGATCAAGGTATTACCTTGTATTGGTGATAAAATTGGTGAAGGAACACCTAATATGGTATATTGAAAGACAACATTGTTTGCGGCTCTAGGATAAAATCCAAGATTCTGACCACTTGCTGAAAAAACTTCATAAATCCAGGTACGTAAAGTACAGCTTGTAGCAGTTAATGTACCTGGCACTACTTCGCATATGCCCTCACCAAAGGTGCGATTTCGCTCTTCCCTGTAACCAGTTGTACCTACACCTCTTCCCCAAACACCAACGGTACTACACATAGCCGGCAATATGATATCTTTTCTTACTTCGATTCTTTTTACTATATAAGCTGCATCTGGAAAGCCAGGAACTCCCAAAAATACTCTTGTCATAGACGCACTTGTGCTAAATACAGTGCCGCTAGTAGTATTGAGTTGTTGCAAAGTATTTGGGGCTTGTAACGATTGTAATGCTCTTTGTGCATTTATTCTGCCAGTACCCATCTGATTGTCAAAACCGGGAAATCCGTTTGCGGAATTTGCATCGTCTGTGGTTAATCGGATAATCTGTTCAATATCATCATTGGCCAAATTGGTATTAAAGCCTTTTAGCAAAGAAGCAAGCCCTGCTACGTGGGGTGAAGCCATTGATGTTCCTTGTAAATTTATGTATCCATTATTAAAATTTGTTGATACTATGTCAGCACCTGGTGCAGACACATCAATATGTGGACCTTGTGCAGAAAACCCAGCAATGTTGTCATTAATATTAGTTGCTCCAACTGCAATTACTCCTGAGTTAAATCCAGCAGGAAAGGCAACAACATTTGCATAACGCCCGCCTGTATAATTTTGATGGTTTCCCATTGCTGTGCATTGAACCCTGTTATTCCTATAGGCTTGGGCAAACGCAGACCGTACTGTTACTGAATACGACCCAGGAATAGGATTATTTAGTTCATCCCTACCATTTATTAAACCCCAGCTATGGTTAAAAGTCCAAACATTCGCACTAAAATTTACCGCATCAATAATACTTTGTGTAATATCAGGGATACCGTTACCGTCAAATATGTTTTTTGGATGAATCCTTGCCTGCCAGTCAACTCCTGCAACTCCATTATTACCTGCATTATTACTTATAGCACCGGCAATCCCAGCGACATGCGACCCCATGAGACCATTGAAAGCTCGGGTCAATTGGGCTTACTGAAATGGAAAAGGTATTATCACCCCCTAATATTTTCGCATCTAAATCGTTGTGTAGTCTATCCACGCCATCATCCATTATAGCAATAATTGAGTTAGGGTTTCCAGAAAAAATATTGGTTGCTCCATCTAAATGGATATCTGCACCAGGTACTGATAAATTTCGCATTCCCCATTGCTGATTAAATCTACCATCAACAGGAATTACATTGGTTGTAAGCTCTGCATTTGCTTCGGCATATAATACTTCCGCCATTGCATTTAAGGCATTAATAAAATTTTGTTTGGTAGATGAGTTGGTGATGGTAATCATAAAAACTTTTGCTCTGTTCATCTGCCTTGATTCTTCACCAGTTGGCCCTGTCATGAATTTTGGATTTCCTGCAATAACAGTATCGGCTTCAATAAAATTAGGGAAAGCAGGTACTATATTTACAGTTGGAATACCGTAAGAACTAAGCACATTTAGAATATTTACCGAAATTATCGTTGCTGTCGTGTTCGACGGAGCATTTCGTTGAATACCAGATTTGAAATAAGCAATTACCTGATTGTTAAAATTTACCTGAGCATTGGCTGATAGTGTAATAAAAATTAATAGCGTTACGAACGCTAAAAAATATTTTTTCATAATGTTAAGTTTAAAAATTATTAAAAGTTAGTTGATGATTGTTTGTGCCGTCTGCATTCATAATCCATAAGGTACCCTTTCCGTTGATTAAGTTACCGTAATCAAATTTGCCATATACAATTTCTCCGCTTCCAGAAATGTCATAAGTATTAACAGTGTTTATTAGTTTTATGTCTTGATTATTTTTTATAACTCGAAGAATTCCATTATCTATATAAAATAAATTGCCTTGCCAAAACTTAGGGGTATTTCTATTTCCAAATTGCCCATTAAATGTTACTTGCGTTTGGTTAGAACCATCTTTGTTCATAGAAAATATTTCTGGTTGCCCAATTACTCCTCTTGAATAGTAAATTAAATTATTACTTCCAACAAATGGCTGCCTCCCAGTATTTTGGAATCCTATTTTTCCTGTACTATCACTTGCCATTTTCCAAACAAAATACCCCTGCCCGTTCGTTCCAACATTAGAATCATAATAAATGCTATCACTATTTATGGCCCAATTGGGGAAAAAATTTGCACCATTGTTCGTTAGCTGAATAACGTTTGCAGTGTCAAAGCCATTACCTATAAAACGAATTTTAAAAATTTGAGGACCTTGTGAATATGCTATCCAATCACCATCCGGCGACCATGCAGGGTCATATAAATTATAATTAGTAATTCGCTTTCGTCCGGTGCCATCCTTGTTCATTATGTAAAAACCAGTAGAATCAGATTTTGGAAAATAACTATTCCAAATACAAGGAGCAGTACCGTTTATTCCAATACCTGCTAAAGGTGTGTAATTAAACCCAATTATTTCTCCATTAGGATGCCAAACTGGATAGGAATATGGCTGAAAAGGAACAATTGCAGGCATAATACAATCAAAGTTGTTGGTCTTATCTTTTTTGCAGCCTAAAAAAAGTAACATTAAGAAAGCAAAATATATTTTCATGTATTTTTTCATTTTAATTTCTTTTTAATGAGTCAATAATTATGTGAAAATTTGTTCCGTTCGATTGCTGAACGCCAAAATCTTCATTAGAGCAAGTCGATTTAACTGTGCCGGAAAATGTAACATCAATTGTTTCTAGTGTGGATACATTCATAGTGATGCTTTTCACACAATCTTTATTTGCATTACAAATAAAATTATTATTAAAGTATCCAGGGCTCGGTTGAAACCCTATATACCATTTACGGGCCGTATTGTTGTAAGCCATTGTACCAGATATGTTTTTAACGTTAAACCTTATATCAACTGCATTGCAACCACAGGTTTTATCTATTATTTTCTCTCTCTTACAACTTGTAATTCCGCAAAAGAGTACACTGTAAAAAAGTACTGTAACAATTACTGTTTTTTTCATAAAAGAGTTTAAATATAAATAGACAAAAATGCTAACGATTAAGTTGCATTCATATAAATTAAATTACAAAAGGTTGGCTATTAATATTCTCTATATTTATTGAAGTATTTGAAGGAGTTTAATAATTTGACAAAACAGTAGAATGTTTAGTTGAAAAGGTTAATTATGTAGTTATTTTTCACCAATTTATCTCGTTTCAATTTTATTGATAAATATTGAATTTAATAGAATACCTTGAGGGTTAAACAATGTTTTTGGTGGCAATATAACTCTGCCGACAACTTACCTCAACTTGTTTAATTTACTTACTGGCCTTTTGCCAGATATAACGTTTAAGGTAGGTAGTTTTGAGCAGTAATTATATTCTAACCGTTTAATGCAAACCGCCTTTCACGAATTAGGGCATGGCTCCCACTTTCAAAGAGCAGGCCACCAATATTGGATAGATTTTATAAGAGCTACAATTAGAAAACACCCACCCGACCAATGTACTGGCGGGTATGGCTGTGGTAACAATCCTGATGATGGCAATGTAGCTGTTGGCGAAAGCTGGGCCGAATTCATAGGCACAAACCATGCGTTAAGATTGTACCCCAATGGGCAAAAAGTGAGTCGCTGGGCTGGCAATATTTTCATAAGGTATGATATTGCCTTGGAACAGGAAATATGGTTTTTTAATGAGTGGATTGTGACTGGGATTTTTAATGATCTTATTGATATCAATAATACCCTCGCTGACGAAAATTTTTGGGATAGAACTGGTGGTTTAACCATTCAGCAGTTGTATCTGGCACTTGGCCCAAATATTGATTTTATTTGCCTTTACCAAGATGAAATAATTAGACTTTATCCCTTTTTAGGCAGGCGAAATGTAGAGAATATTTTTAGAGTAGGGCATTTGATTAATTGTACTATTTAACCTATCTGAATGAAAAACTCATTATACCTTTTGTTGTCGATTGTATTTTATGTCTCTTCATGTGAGCCTAACGAAATCAAACCAATTTTTAATACAGAATCTGTAAAACTTATTGGTTCCATAAGTGATACAAATGAAGTGATTCATTTGGGAGACTCCTTAAAATTTAGTATTCAAGTTCCTGATACAATAAGTACAACCTCGGGCAAATTAGCAGTTCAATCATTGGGTTATAGCATATTTATTATGCGGATTTTAAAGGTAGACACTACTAATTATACTGCCATCTTACCAAACGCTTCCTCGATAATAATTAAAAATGGAAGTTTTGCTTCAAGTTTAGGCAATTATGTTTTAAATTATTCTCAAAAGCCATATGGTTTTGACTTAAGTTTTAAATCACAGGAAAAAGGCATTTATTATTTTAATGTTGTAACTCAGCCGGGTGATATAAGAATAAATAATAATTATCAGGCCAGATTATTTATCGGATTTAATACCGTGAACAATCACTTGCATTTAGTATCGCCGTATTTTGGTGGCCAAACTTGGGAAAATGACATTATTATGCAAAACATAAACCAAGGTTTTGGATTTTATGTATTCAGGGTAAACTAACTTTTAAAAGGTATAATGAAAAACGTGCCGTTTCTGTTAGCTTTATTGGCGTTGTGTTTTTATTCTTGTGATCCACCAAATAAGGCAATTTTTAATACAGAATCTGTAAAACTTATTGGTTCCATTAGTGATACAAATGAAGTAATACCCATTGGTTCTACAATAAAATTGACCATAGAAGTAGGTGATACTATTTATTCTACTGCAGGTAAAATACAAGTTGAGTCAATGCAATACACCAATTTTATTATGCGGATAACTAAAGTAGATACAGTAAATAAACGGGCTGATTTTCCAAACTCTTCTACCATTCAAATAACCAAAGGAAGTATATCCCCAAGTAGCAGTGGGAATTATCTATTCGATGTAATTACTAAACCTTATAGGTGCATAATTAATTTTAAACCGCAGGAGGTGGGTATTTATGAATTTGAAATTGCAACCCAGCCAGGCGATATTAGAATCAATAATAATTATCAGGCGAGGTTATATATCGGATTCAATACAGTTAATAGCCACCTTCATTTAGTTTCTCCATATTTTGGTGGACAAGCCTTTATTGATGGAGTTAATCAAGGTATAACTGAGGGGTTTGGATATTACGTTTTTAGGGTAAACTAATTTTTTAAAAAGTATCACTGTCAACCGACTAAAATAAAAAATGTAATTTTTATCGGCTGAAAGTATTGATTTTACTGGGTTGTGTATTTATTTTTAAAAGTAGACCCCCCTTTATCATTTTGGAAACAGGGAGGGAATAGCAGTTTTTTTTGTTTTTGCTTTTACCCAACTTCGACTAGTATTCTTTAAGAGCTCATAAACATCCAGCATACTTACTAAATGTATTCGAACCAACGTAGCTACTGTTGAAAATGCTTTCTTTGCCGCTGCTTTTTTTTGTAAAACAGTTAACAATAATTGGGCAATCAGTGTACACCAAACCTGTGTACGAATTGCATTTTCGTTTTCACCATAAAAGTAGTGTAACTGAAAATTCTGTTTCATTTTCTTGAATAATAGCTCTATGCCCCATCGTTTTTTATAGATTAATGCAATTTCTTGTGCTGTAATTACAAAATTATTACAAATAAATACATATTGCCTGCCTTTTTCATCCTGGTAACATATCCGCCGTAGCAGTAGTGTTATCAATTCCTTCTTTACTTTGTAGCTTACTTCAATGTGCTCTTCTTTTAATACGCCGGCCTGCTTCTTTGGTAATATTGTTTCGCTTATTGTTTTTAATACACTATAAACGGCATTACTTTTCTGGCGGGTAACAAAATAGATTTTCTTTTCCGTCCACTCGTTAAACTGTTTGTAATAATTATAAGCCTTATCAAAAACCAACATACTGTATTGTGGAACCTGTATTTCACTCAAAAAATTTTTGTCGTCCATTTTAGCAGCGGTTATTTTCATAAACTTCCCCACTGACTGAACGGCATCAATAAGCATATGAACTTTTAAGCCACCCTTTTTTTTGCCATCATTTTTGGGGTTTCTTCCTACACCCTTCAATATGTCACTAAAGAGCCGGATGGTAGTGGAATCAACTATAAAAAGTTCTTTAATAGTTAATCCATGCGTTCGGCTGTCCGACAAAAAACTGGAGTAGCGTTTAGTTAATTGATAATATAAGGCCTCAAAGAACTCATTGTTACGATTGCGTAGACCATCCCCGGCAGAGCTTTTAGCAGGAGATTTTTCCAAATCTAAATGATTGAGCTTGCCACTCATAGCTCTAAGCCCCTCGCAGGTTTCAGCCATTGAGTCGCAACGGCTGAATATACCAAACATCATGGTAACAAAGTGAGGCCAGCTCTTAAAAGCCTTGTAATAGTGATCGCTTTTCTTTTCAGCAACCAATTTCTTAAAATCCCACTTATCTACCAATTGTAGTAACTGACTCAAAATCGGCTGACCGTCTAATTTTATCTCCGTATTTTTACTCATGTTGTTTTTTTTAGGTCTTGCAACCACAAATTACAACATGGGTAGGTAGTTTCGGCTACCTATCTTTTTTTAGAGCATTTTTCTGGTTTTTTTAGTCGGTTAGTAGTGAAAAAGTATAATGAAAAACGTTTCGTTTCTGTTAGCTTTATTGCCGTTGTAAACAGGTTATACCACTCAAATAGGTTTCTTTTTTCCAACACAATTATAGTCCAAAGCTACTAGGTACTAGCATCTATAATCTTCATTAAAATTAAAAAATAATACCCTAGCCATAAATTTCTAAATGGATACTTTGTTTATCGTAACCCATATTCAATATCCTTTGCTTTGCTTCATCTATCATTCCCTTCCAGCCGCAAAGGTAAAAATCAACCGGTCTTCTATCGTAGCAAATGGCTTCATATACAGCATGTACGTAGCCGGTATGCCCTTCCCATTCATCTCTCGAAAGCGTGGGCAGGTAATGGAAATTAGGCATAGTTTGTTGAAGTGCTGTCAACTCGGTGTAATACAATAAATCATCTTTTGTGCGGCAACCAAAAACGAGGTAGATATTTTTATGGGGTATGTTTTGCAGGTGTAAATGCTGTAGCATGCTGCGGAAGGGCGCTATGCCGGTGCCAGTGCAAATCATTACCACATCATTTTCTAATGGCTCTTTTAAATTAAATACACCCTGTGGCCCACGAAGTGTAAGCAGCGAGCCTACTGTTACTTCGTTAAAGAGATAGTTGGTGCCGCTGCCATTTTTATCCAGCACAATCACTAGCTCAAATATATTAGTGCCATCTGGCCAGGATGCGATGGAGTAGCTCCGCCACCGTTTGTTTACCTTTTCGTGAATAGGCAAATCGAGGGTTACAAACTGACCTGGAATAAAATTAAAGCTGTCTATTGAAGCAACTTGTACCCAAAATCGCCTGGTATCGGCAGTTTCATTTGCTATTTTAATTACTTGGCCGGTAAGCCATGGTAGTAATGCCATCGTTGTATTTTTTGCAATGTTACAAATAATAAATGCTAGGTATTGTTTACTCAGCCATTCTGCCGGAAAATCTATTACGGCATCTCACTATTTTATTACACTGTTTTTAGTTGATTGTTTGCCGGGGCGATGGGTAACTACCAATTGGTAGAATAACTACTGGAAAATTTTGGGACATACTAAAATTGAAGTATTGGTAAGTAGCTAACACAACAAGTTGAGTACAGTGCCTGTTGCTGCTGATACGCTTCTTCTCTATGGCTCCCATTATTGTAAGGGTAAAACGTGCAGATAATTCGTTTATATTTATACCTGATGATTTTATCTATCTGGAATTACTAAATTTAAAAAATGAGATGACGATACTTTAAAAGTAAAATAATGTTACAAAACAGAAAAATGGTTAATAAAATTCAATACGCCTCCGATCTGCATTTAGAATTCCCCACCAACAAAGAAGTCTTAAAACGGCATCCATTGCAGCCTGTAGCTGATATATTGGTATTGTCAGGTGATATTGTGCCCTTCGCAATTATGGAGAAGCACCATGATTTTTTTAGTAAGGTAGCCGATAGTTTTGAAACAGTTTATTGGTTGCCCGGCAATCATGAATATTACCATTTTGATGTGGCAAATCGCAGTGGAGTTTTGAATGAAAAAATTCGTAGCAATGTATTTTTGGTTAACAATACATCGGCAGTGCATGGTAATGCCAAGCTGGTATTTTCAACCTTGTGGAGTAAAATAAGCGAAGGCAATCAATGGCAAATTGAAAAAAGCCTGAACGATTTTCACCAGATTAAAAACAATGGGTTTCGCCTTTCGGCAGAAAAATACAATGAATTGCACGAAGAGAGTTTGGCATTTATTAAAAAGGAAATTGCTGCAACAACGGAAGAGGAAATGACTGTTTTTACGCATCACTGTCCCACTTTTATGAACTACCCTCCACAATACAAAGGCGATATATTGAATGAGGCTTTTGCAGTGGAATTGTTTGATTTGATTGAACCTTCTAATATCAACTATTGGGTATATGGGCATCACCACAGCAACACACCGGAATTTACTATAGGCAACACCAAACTTATTACCAATCAGTTGGGGTATGTGCAGCGAAATGAGCATGTGAAATTTGAAACGAATAAATACTTTGAGTTATGATAATCAATACAATAATTCAGAAAATGCACAATAAAGTGACTGACTTTATAATCCCTAAAACAATAAAGAAATGATAAATAAAACATTCAACTTTTATTGCGATGAAAGCTGTCATTTAGAAAATGATCACCATCCATTTATGCTTATTGGCTATGTGAGCTGTGCCATTAATCAGGTTCAGCTTCACTCCAAAAACATCCGGCAATTAAAAGCCAAGAACCATGTATTTTATGAAACCAAATGGAGTGGACTTTCTAAAGCCGCTTATCCACTTTACAACGACTTGATTGAATATTTTTTTGCGACCGATTTGCAATACCGAGCTATCGTGATAGATAAAAGTCAACTCAAGCATAAGGAGTACCATCAAGACCATGATGATTTCTACTATCAGATGTATTATCAATTATTGAGTAAAAAATTAGTGCCTGAACACAACTATAATATTTATTTAGACATTAAAGACACCCGAAGTGCCAAAAAAGTGAATGGATTAAAGACCTTCCTAAATAATAATTTTATAGCCGTTCGCAATTTGCAAAACATTCGTTCGCACGAGAGTGAGTTAATGCAGTTAACAGATATAATTACGGGGGCGTTATCTTACCATTTGAGGGGATTGAATCAAGTGATTGCAAAAAACAAAATCATTGAAAAAATTCAACAGCATAGCAAACAGCCATTGAACCATTCTACACCCAAAGACCACCAAAAGTTTAACCTCTTTTTCATTGACCTAAAATAGTTGCTATGCCATTCAATTTATTAATTACATATCCTCAGCTTTTGGAATTGGTTCATTTAAACGAATATCAAAGAATCGAATCGTTACAAAGAATTTTCAAACGGGATATTGAAGAAAATCCTGGTTTAAATTTTAGATCCAAAACTATTCGTCCTGTAAAAGGTGAAGAACCTTCGATGGTGCTTTTATTCCGCCATCTCACCACCGAAGAAATTGAGGTAACTGATGAAAATGGTAAAAGTTTTCCAAAAAGAATTTTCGAAATGGATAGGTCGCAGCGGCTGCATTGGGTTCGGTTTCATTTGGATGAAAGGAAAAAGGAGCATGTGGAAGTGTTTAGTGTGGAAGAAAGAGACCAAAAAAAACGCAAAGACATAATTAGAACTTACATCTATGATGTGGCGCAGAAGTACATCATTGTATTAGATCCTCAACGCACTCAGCAGGACTATTATTTGGTAACTGCCTATCACATTAATAAAGAATATGGCGAAAAAAAGATCAATAAACTAATGAAACGGAGACTTGCTGTATTGCACTAAAAACGCAAGGCTCGGTACATTTCATGATGTATCGAGCCTCGAAACTCCTTTATCCAAATGGTAAAATGAGCACCGCAAAGGTAAGTAGATAATTTAAAAAAGCAAACTAAATCAAAATGAAGCCAAATATTACCCTAAAACTAGTGTCACGTCAAATAGAAATTGTCGGATATAATTTTTTAATTTTATCCTCGCCTTATCATTTGTAAACTGCCAGTTAATCTTAGCCTCTTTATTATTTCTGTTCTCCTGCCATGCTTTGGCTTCCTTTTCCATTGTTTTTATTTCACCAATCCTTCTGTTCAAACATTGCCCC
>JBBQTZ010000114.1:0-13564 GCA_038234405.1 Chitinophagales bacterium | reverse complement strand
AAATTGTATAGATTTATCGGCATTAAAATAACTTACATCAGTAGATTGATAGGTAAAAGGAGGCTTGGGTGTTTGTGGTCTGTTAAACACTTTAATAGTAGCCACATCGCTTGTCTTTTTTAAATCAAGTGGCAGGGAGCCGGTACCTTGAAACCATTTACCGGTAGCTGTTTTTTTATCTGCACTTAATAAGCCCTCATATTTTCCGTTCAACATTTTCATCAGTAAAAAAAGGCTGTCGCCTTTAACGAATACATCGCTGCAGGGTAAATTAAAGGCATTTTGTTTGGGGCTATCAAAAGTTGCTGTTAGCTTATTACTGCTGTCTGTTTTTAAATGAAAAATAAGCGGTAATTCAGTGCCCTGAATGTTTAAATTTCCCTCCCAATTACCGGTGATGGACTGGGATTGGTTTTTTAAATAACAGATAGCCAACATTATTAGCAGAGTGAGCTTTTTCATGAGTTTTTTTTGTAGACCAAAGATAAGTGGTGAAAAGGAAAGCTATCTTGGCTATAAAAAAAACACTTCACCGACCAACGCTTAGAGCTCAGTATGTGGGGTGTTGTTTAAAAGCACTATGATTTTACTTAAACGAATAAATAAGCCCTGCATTGATGGTAAAGAAATTCTCTCTAAACCGGGCAGACTTTGTAGTTTCTTCAAAAACACCAACAAAACCTCCATTTCTATACAACTCTTCGTATCTGTATTTGCCAAAAAAGTTGCTTTTGCTTAGTTGAAAGTTATAATCTGCGGTAACTTGTAGTACCAGCCGTTTACCTATTTGATAGCTTGCACCAGCTCCAGTATTTGCAAAAAAATCCACCTTATTATACTGATAATAATTTGTCATTAGCAACAAGGAAGAATCGCCATTAAAAACAGCGATCATATTACGACCGTTTAGAAAATAGTTGTGAATAGAAGAAATATTTTCTAAACCATTTGGACGTTTATTACTGTTAACAAACAGTTGCTTATCGCCATTTGAACTGATTCTTGTAGTTACACCTCCGAACAAAAATACTCGGAGTTTATCTTTTTGAATAATTTCGTATTGGCCACGGATGGGTAGCGATAAAAACTGAATACTTCCAGAATTAACAACGCCAAGCCCTACAAAAACAGGAGGTTGAACAAAAGAGAAATTTCTTTCCTGCAAACCAATGCCCGCTTTGAGTTGAAGGCGGTTGTTTATTTTGTATCCGAGTAGTAATGAGGTGGAAAGAGCACCTGTATTGGAACTTGCGCTTCTTTGCTCATTTTGAAGTAGCGGCATTTTTGCCAGTTCATCAAACGTATTGGGATACACAGCAACTCCTGCATTTAATTCAATTGTTAGCTTTTGCTGTGCAGATAAGACAGTATAGAATAATATTAATGATGTAGCCAAAAAATATTTTATAATACAGCGTGCATTTTTCTTCATGAATTTAATTTTTGAACTAACAACTTAAAACTGTTTTTGCTGCTGTGTATTCCTATCAAAACCTAAAAATGAAACCTGCCGTCATGGTAAAAAAGTTATCTCTAAATTGTTTAGAGCGTTCAAATTGATCCCCTTTGTTAAAGAGGGTGCCATTTTGATAGCTTTCCGTATAACTGTACTTACCAAAACTGCTATTTTTATTAAGTTGAAAATTATACGTAATGCCGTACATAAACGCCAATCTTTCAGTTAGGTTTACATTTAGTCCTGTACCCAAATGGGTAAACCATTCCATTTTGTTAAGTTCATAAAAAACGGCATGCACATGCACAAAAGAATCAACCACAGAAGGCTGTAGTTCGCTTAAACTATTGTACCCATAGAGCATTGCTGTATTCCTTGATATTATTGCATCGAGACCCTCCGTTTTTTTTACATATTCTTTGTATAAATATCCATCAAGTTGTTTGTTTTCGTTCCTGTGTGTTCGAAATCGCACACTTGTACCGGCAGAAACATACAATTGCACTTTTGCATCATTGTAAAATGAATATTGAACATTTAACGGTATAGTAATAAAACGAAGAGAGACCTTTTCTGGCACACCTCCACCACCAAAATATCTTGTCACCGGACCAATATCGAATACCCGATTTTGGTAACCTAACCCCGTTTTTATTGATAGCTTTTTTGAAAGGTAGTAGCCAAACAGCAAATTGACATTCAACGAAGGCCTTTGGGTAACTGTTTGGTGTAGTTCGTTATAACTTAAAGGCATATCTCTAATAGCATTTAAGGGCGTGTTATTCATGAAAGACATTCCGCTGTTTACTTCAACAAAAAAAGCTTTTTTTTGAGATAAGGAATTCTCTGTTAGCAATAAAACTGTTATGAAAAGTGTTACAGATATCTTTAGCATTTAGTTTTTGTTTTTTAAAATGTATAAATGTAATAAAATTTATGGGCTAACAATTTATGGGCTCAGGTAGTACAAAAAAACAAAAGTGATTATTTTAATTTTTTTTAATAAGATTAGTTAGCCGAACAATTAGATTAGGTTATTCTATTCTGGATAAGTCATTGAAAGAGATGCAGGCGTTTGAGTTCCATTATTCTGTATCCTTACTACATTTGTATTTAATATTGATGCGTTTACTCTGTGCACATTTCCAATAGATTGAGCAGGATTAGATCTTGGAATAAAGTTATTAGGGGTTGTTATTGAGGGCATATACCAATTTGACGTATGTGTTACGTCAGGATATACTAATTCACTATTTGCATTACCAATATTCCAATTTATGGTAACAAAAGCCCATTGTGGATCATTTAGACTAACCCTAGGTGTCCTTATTGCATTACCAAAAGATACTGTACCTTGAAAACTTCTACCTATGGAATGTCTTATCCTGATATTATCCCACCAAATCCCAAATAAACGCCTCTGTAGAGATCGAACAGTAATTACCATTTCTGTTTCATAAAATGTTCCAGCGAAAGGCGATATTATAGGAAAACCATTAGGGTTTTGCCTTTCATGAATATTAAAATTTTGATAGCTTAAATTCCTAATTCTCCTATTATCAGACCTTGCATCGCCTGATCGTTTCCAACTTTGTGGCATCAGCCTCAAGAATGACGGAGTTGATGAACCAACGAAGTCTTCAAATTTTGCTACACTTATAGTACCGGAAGGTGCAGTAGCCGTGCGTATGGTTGCAGCATTTGCTTCTGTACCATTGATCATAGTCTTAAGCGTATCATCAGTAATATTGTAAAGAATATTTGCCACACGTACAAATCCCTGGTAGTTTAATGCTTATGCATATTTAGTTGAAGGGGCATTAATTTCAAGGAAAAGACCACCATCGGGCATTGTTTTAACCGCATAACAGCCATTGTAAGTATTTAACAATTCAGAATGGGTATTATTATATAAAGACACTTTAATACTTCCGGAATTTTCAAGATTATTGGCAATTATCTCTTCTGCATTTACTATTTCTTCAAAGCAGGTACGCATTGATTTAAAATTATTATTTAATTCAAATTGGGCAAATTGATCTGCCGATAACGAACTTAAACTGTTTGCCACAGAAACAAACTCTTCTAAACTGTTAAAAACTGGAATTTTGTTCAGGTTGCTGCCAATTGTATTAAGCTGTCTTCCTGCTGTTTGTACAGCCTGTTGCCGGCTGGTTTGATTTTCGCCAGAACTGTCAGTTTCAATTTTTTTGCAACCAATACTAAACATTGTGCACAAGGTGCATAAAATAAAAAATTGTATTCCGAAACACTTCCTGCCAAGTGTTGTGTGTGTGTGGGGGGAGGGTAATTTTCATTTTCATGGTTTTTATTTTTAGAATACAAAACTAAAACCCTTGCGTGCAACCCTATTGCACGATGATAAATGAAATGTTAAATTTTCCAGGATTGGTATAACAATAAGAATTGACTAGTCTGTCAAAGAAGATTGGTGCCCCATTCTCCCTCATTACCATGATAAACTCTTTTGCAGTTCTTTCAGATACATCTAGCTTTTTTGCAAGTTGTATGGCATTGCCAGTTTCCTTTTTTTGTATAAGTCTGTCAATGGTCTTGAATCTTTGTATAAAACGTCTTGGCATAAGGATAGATTTAATGATTTCAATTAAAATATAAAATCTTTAATGTAAAACTATTGAATTATAGAATTGCAAACCTTTATAAAAGAATGTGTAGATTAGAATACCTGAAAATGGTTGGCAACCCTTTCCAACAAAAAAATTACTTTTGCCAACTAAAAAAATCAACATGACAAAAGGACCCGTTTCTCAATACATAGAGCATCATTACCGCCACTTTAATGCGGCTGCTTTAATGGATGCAGCCAAAGGCTACGAAACCCACCTGAACGAAGGTGGTAAAATGATGATTACCCTTGGCGGTGCCATGAGTACCGCTGAACTTGGACTTAGTCTTGCAGAAATGATTCGGCAAGATAAAGTAGCCATCATCAGTTGTACAGGTGCCAATTTAGAAGAAGATATTATGAATTTGGTAGCGCACAGTCATTATAAAAGAGTGCCCAACTATAGAGATTTAAGTCCGCAGGATGAGTGGGATTTATTAGAAAACCACTACAACCGTGTTACTGATACCTGTATACCGGAGGAGGAAGCTTTCAGGCGTTTGCAAAAGCATATACATGCCATTTGGAAAGATGCTGATGATAAAGGCGAACGTTATTTTCCGCATGAGTACATGTATAAAATGTTACTGAGTGGTGTATTGGAGCAGTATTATGAAATTGACCCAAAAAACAGTTGGATGCTGGCAGCGGCAAAAAAGAACATTCCGATTGTAGTACCAGGATGGGAAGATAGCACTATGGGAAATATTTTTGCCAGCTACATCATCAAAAATGAATTGAAGGCTACCACCATGAAAAGTGGTATAGAATATATGGTTTGGTTAACGGATTGGTACCGCAATAATTCTGCTGGAAAAGGTGTAGGCTTTTTTCAGGTAGGTGGCGGTATCGCCGGCGATTTCCCCATTTGCGTTGTACCAATGATGTACCAGGATTTGGAGTGGCATGATGTACCTTTCTGGAGTTATTTCTGCCAGGTAAGCGACAGTACAACATCTTACGGAAGTTATAGTGGCGCTGTACCCAATGAAAAAATTACCTGGGGTAAACTTGATATTAATACGCCTAAATTTATTGTAGAAAGTGATGCCACCATTGTGGTGCCATTGATATTTGCGTGGGTGCTGGGCTGGTAGATATTTAGTGTTGGTAAAATTGAAACAGGAGAAATGATGGTATCATTTCTCCTGTTTTATTATGGGAATTTCGCTATAAAAATTGATGTGTTATTTATAAACTGGTCTATTCAGGAAATAGTTTTCAATGCTAGAATAAACTTTTTATCTGAAAATAAATAAATGGAAACTTACCCATTAAATAATAAATGGATAATAATACATTTGAATAGTTATAAAATTAATAAGCAATAAAAAAACTGCATTGTGGTAAATGATTTAGCATTGGAAATAATCGTTTTAAAGTACATGCATTGATAATGTTATAAGCATTTCTAAAAAAACCGTGTAACCATCAACATTTGTGCTGTAATTGGACTACAAAAGCCAACCCTTCTCAAAATTATAAAGGCTGCAATGCTACCGCACAAGCCGACCCAAATTGCTGCAAATTTAATTTTATCCAACCGCACCAAGACAATCAGCAGATTGACAATTTGGCGACAACTTATAACAAAAACGATTTTTAAACTTATCTTTAAGACCTAAATAATTGACAGATAATATTAGATGAAATTAGTAACGCAGACACCGAAAAAAGCATTGAAAGCCTTCTTAAAGCAAAAGCCTTTAAGAAGTGAAATTGACGTTTTCAAAACCAACCTTATTGCTTTGCTTGACAAAATAAGTGTTATAGAAAAACGACCTACGGACGAGAGCGAAGAACATTTAAAAAACGACCTGCGTGACTTTTTGCGTGATACTTACTACCGTGACACCAACGCAATCAACACTAAAGACAAGAAAGACCTTGTAATTCATCTTGGTAAGACAACTGACAGCGAAGTTGGAATAATAATAGAAGCCAAAAGACCTACCAACATTAATGAAATGGTAACGGCAGAAAATCCTAACAAAAAAGCATTACACGAACTTATACTTTACTATTTAGACGAGAGAAATAAGGCGGAAAACAACCAACTGAAACAGCTTGTAATTACCAACGTAAACCAATGGTTTATTATTGATGCTAACTATTTCGACAAGCATATTTATAGAAACACTCAAATAAAAAAATTGTATGAAACCAAACGCAACGATAAAAAAGATAACCCTTGGTTTTATGAAGAAATTGCAAAAATAGTTTCCAAAATAGATATTGAAATGCCTTGTGTTTACTTCGACATAAAGGACTATGATAAAGTTTTACGGAACAATAATAAAGAAGACGACAAAGAATTAATTGCATTATTCAAAATTCTTTCGCCACAGCATTTATTAAAAGTTGTAACACCAAACGACAGCAATTCACTTAACGAAAGGTTTTATAAAGAACTCCTTCATATTATTGGCCTTGAAGAAGCAAAAGAAAACAGCAAAAACATAATTCGTAGAAAAAAGGAAAATCGAAATGTTGCTTCGCTTATTGAAGCAACTATTGAAGCATTGATTACTGACGACCCATTTCATCGACTGACAGACCAATCTATTTATGGAGATAATAAAGAAGAAAGAGTTTTTAATATTTCATTAGAGCTGTGTATTACCTGGATAAACAGGATTTTATTTTTAAAATTGTTGGAAGGACAACTAATAACTTATCATCAAGGAAACAAAAATTATCGTTTCTTAAATTCTGAAACAATTCACGACTTTGATGAACTATTTAAACTCTTTCACAAAGTATTAGCCGTAAATCTTGATGAAAGAAGTGAAGTAATAAAAAGCAAATACCGCCGAGTTCCATATTTGAATAGTTCACTTTTTGAAATAAGCGAATTAGAAGACCAAACCATAAAAATAAATTCCCTTGACAACAGCGGACAACTTGAATTAATTGGAACAACCATTTTAAAAGATATAAAAAAGAAAACAGCTTCACTCGCCACCTTGGACTATCTTTTTCAGTTTTTAGATGCGTACGATTTTGCCAGTGAAGGTGCAGAAGATGTGCAGGAGGATAACAAAACCCTTATTACTGCTTCTGTTTTAGGTAAAGTTTTTGAAAAAATAAACGGCTACAAAGACGGTTCAGTTTTTACTCCTGCATTTATCACAATGTATATGTGCAAACAGTCTATTCGCCTAGCTGTAGTTGAGAAATTTAATTGCCTGAACCAAGATTTACAGGATTTAAAGATTAAAAGGATTGATAAGTACAAAAATTTATCTGACATCTATGAAGCGGTTGGGAAAGATTTTGATAGAAAGCAAGCCAACGTCATCATTAACAACTTAAAAATTTGCGACATTGCTGTAGGTTCAGGGCATTTTTTAGTTTCTGCACTCAATGAAATTATTGCAATAAAAAGTGAGTTAGGTATTTTGATGGATGAAAATGGAAAAACGTTAAGAGATTACGAAATTGAAATTGTAAATGATGAATTGATTATTACCGATGAAAACGGAAACATCATTGCGTACAATCCAAAAAATATTGAAAGTAACAGAGTTCAAAAAACGCTTTTTAAAGAAAAACAAACCATTATTGAAAACTGTTTGTTTGGCGTTGACATTAATCCTAACTCTGTAAAAATTTGCCGTTTGCGTTTGTGGATTGAACTTTTGAAAAATGCTTATTACAAATTCCCCTCCGCTGTGGGGGTGACCGAAGGGCGGGGTGGTGAACTTGAAACCCTCCCCAATATTGACATCAATATAAAATGTGGAAACAGCTTGTTGAGCCGTTTTCCTTTAGATGCCGATTTAAGCAAAGCCTTGAAAAGCATCAAGTATGATATTAAAGCATATAGAGAATTTGTAAGCGATTACAAAAACGAAAAAAGCAGAGATGTAAAAAGAGGCTTGCAAAAAATAATTGACAATATTAAAAGCGATTTTAGAACTGAAATTGGTAAGAACGACCCGAAGCAAGTTAAACTAAGCAAACTAAGCGGTGACCTTTTTAATATACTTAATCAAGGTAAGTTGTTTGAGTTGGACAGCAAACAGAAAAAAATACAAAAAGAAAAACAAGTAAAATTAGAAGCCGACATAAATAAACTGGCTAAAGAAGTTGAAGAAATCAAAAGCAATGCTATTTATAAAAATGCTTTTGAATGGAGGTTTGAATTTCCAGAAGTATTGAATAATAATGGAGAGTTTGAAGGGTTTGATTTAATTATAGGAAATCCGCCATATATAAGACAAGAGGAAATAAAGCATTTAAAAAATCATTTGGAAAGCAACTACAAAATTTATTCAAGTAGTGCCGACATCTTTATTTATTTTATAGAATTAGCTATTGGTATTTCCAAAAATTTGGGCGTAGTAAACTATATTATACCCAATAAATGGATGAAAGCTAATTATGGGTTCAAAACAAGGAATTTTTTAAAGCATTATAATATTAATCAAGTTCTAGACTTTGGTGACTTGCCAGTATTTAGTGAAGTAACAACATACCCATGTATTTTAGAGCTTAGAAATAACATTAGCCCAAATAATTTTGAGGCAGTAGAATTTAAAAGCCTGAATTTTAAACAAGGAATTGATAACTATATTCAGGAAAATAAAGTTTTGATTAATAAAGAACTTTTAACAGATGAAAGTTGGTCGTTAAGCAATAATAGTAGTCAGGTGATTATCCAAAAAATAGTCACTAATTCCATTCCCTTAAAAAACTTCAGCAATAACCGAATCTTTCGTGGAATTCTAACTGGTTTTAATGATGCTTTTATTATAGATACGGCAACAAAAAACAGAATAATAAAACAAGGTCCACATTGCGAAAAGTTAATTAAGCCATTCTTATCTGGCAAAGAAATAAAAGCCTATCAAAACCCCATTGCCCAAAACTATGTAATAGTTGTTCCCAAAGGTTTTACTATTAAAAGAAATCTAGACAATTTTGATATAAATTATTTAGCAGAACCAACTCCTAGGTACGGCAATATGCCATTGGATGATGCTTGGGAATGGTTTTATAAAAACTATAAGCCTATTGCAGAACATCTACTGCCATATAAATTAAAAGCAGAAGCTAGAACCGATAAAGGAGATTATTGGTGGGAATTGAGAGCGTGTGATTACTACAATGAAATGGAAAATGAAAAAATTGTGTGGCCAGAAACATCTCTCGCTAATCAATTTTGCTATGTAGAAAAAGGTACATATTTAAATAAAACATCTTTTTTTATGCCTGAGAGGAATCATTATTTATTGGCATTATTAAATTCAAAGCTTATAGGCTTTTATTTAAGTTCCATAGTTTCAAAAGTTAGGGGTGGCTATTTTTCTTTATCCAAAATTTATGTGGAGAAAATACCGATTAAAGCAATTGGTAAAGATGAAGAACGACCATTTGTAAATCTGGTTGACAAAATAATTTCACAAAAACAAAAAGGAGAAGACACAAAAGCAAATGAAAAGCTAATTGATACAATAGTTTACAAACTTTACAATATAACAGCAGATGAGCAAAAAATAATTGAGGGAAACTAAACCAATGGAAAACACCAATATCATTATATATCAAACAGAAGACGGAATTACCAAAATAGAAACTCGTTTGGAGAATGAAACTGTTTGGCTAACGCAAGCACAACTTTGTGATTTGTTTCAAAAGTCGAAATCTACAATAAGCGAACACATAAAAAATATTTTTGAAGAAGATGAATTGGACGAAAGAGTGGTTGTTCGGAAATTCCGAACAACCACTCAACACGGTGCTATTGCCGGTAAAACACAAAAATTAGAAGTAAATGGTTACAACCTTGATGTAATAATTTCGGTTGGCTACCGAATAAAAAGCCAACAGGGAACTAAGTTTCGCCAATGGGCAACAGCCCGATTAAGAGAATACATTGTAAAGGGGTTTACAATGAATGATGATTTGCTTAAGCAAGTAGGTGGCGGTAATTATTTTGAAGAATTATTGGCTCGTATTCGTGATATACGTTCTTCTGAAAAAGTATTTTGGAGAAAGGTATTGGATATTTATGCAACCAGTATTGACTATGACGCTTCGTTAGAAATATCTATACAGTTTTTTCAAACCGTGCAAAATAAAATGCACTGGGCAGCACACGGGCACACGGCAGCCGAAATTATTTACCAACGCATTGATGCAAAAAAGCCAAATCTTGGCTTAACTCATATTAAAGGCCGCAAACCTACAAAACAGGAAACCGAAATAGCTAAAAACTATTTGGATGAAGATGAACTGAATGTGCTTAACCGAATGGTTACAGCATATTTAGAATTGGCAGAATTACAGGCACTAAACCGTAAGCCAATGTATATGAAAGATTGGATTGAACGCTTAGACGATTTTGTAAGAATGACAGGTAATAATATTTTGCAAAATGCAGGAACAGTAAGCCATACACAAGCATTAAAAAAGGCAAATGCTGAATATGAAAAATATAAAGAGCAAACAAAAAACGAACTTTCGGAAGCAGAGAAGCACTTTATAAAACAAGTTGAATTTTCGGCTAAAAAGCTGAAGAAAAAGTAAAAATGGTTACGAAAATTAGAGTAATATTTTTGGAACGAAGGTCAATTACCCGAAAACTGGACAGTAAAAAACCTATTGGAAAAACACGCCTCTGGACCGTATAACCCAGACATTGCAAATGCTTTATTCCGCAGTGTATACATTGAATTTTGAGGACGAGGCATAATACAAATTATCAGGGAATGTAAACTGGCTGGAATTACAGAACCTGTATTTAGTTACGATTCAAGCGACATTTATGTAGCGCTTAGTAAAGACATTTACAATGAAAAATATTTACAAACTCTTAGCCTATAACGACAGACAAGTAAAAGCTGTTTTGTATGCAAAAGACAATGGAAAAATTACAAATAGTGAATAGCAAGAAATTAATAATACATCTGAAAGAACAGCATCAGGAGATTTAGAAAATTTAGTTAACTTTAAAATTTTAAGTAGAATTGGAGAAAAAAAAGGAGCTTATTACAAATTGAAAATTGGCGGATTTGACGGATAAATGGCGGATAAATATTTTCTATTCAGCAATCGCTAAAAGGCACTTGATTGAACTTACAAATACGCACAAAATACTACAATTTACTGGTGACTTGGTGCACGTACAAACTACATTTTAGGGGGCTCACAATTGGCTCAAACGACATTAACCAATTGCATATTAATTGTACAAATTGCACAATGACATCAAGACAACCAAAGTATTTAATAACACATTTGTATTTGTTTCCACGCATAGACCAACGCAAAAAAAACCAAAAAAGCCATTAAGCCAAAGCACCAAGACAGCAGTAAACAATGGACAGACGAACAACGACAGATCGAACAACAGCTTGTAACAGCTCCTGCAAAAAAGTGATGATTCAGTGGTTACATGAAACTTTGTTTCCCGTTAGCTATTGGGATTTTGTGGTGGCAGACAGTTTTCGTCTTCGAAATCGCCAACTTCTTGTAGCTGCAAACCGTTGCTATGCGAAGCTACAATACCTGTACGGCGGCTGCGGAGTACTGCGGATAGCCCGGCCGGCGCCATAAAAAAAACTTTTAAATAAAAAATGGGGGCAGAGAAGGTTAACCTTCTCTGCCCCCATTTTACGTGATGGATTGCTACATTTTAAATAAACAAATCATTATACAATGTTGCGCCCGGCACAACAGAATATTTACTTAAATCTGTAATGCCTTCAGCTGCTAAAACCTGTTCGTCTATAAATGTATTGCCAGTGCAGGTGATAGATGATTTAGATAAAATAGCAAAAGCTGCATCTGCCATAATATCTGCAGTGCGGCTCATGTTCATAAGCATTTGTCCACCGAGCAAATTGTTAACAGCAGCCGTTGCAATGGTTGTTCTGGGCCAAAGTGTATTGGCTGCTACCTGGTACTTTTCCAGTTCGGAAGCAAGGCCTAATGCAATCATCGTCATATTGTATTTACTAATGGTATATGCCAGATGATTGGTAAACCATTTCATATCCATATTGATGGGTGGAGAAAGATTAAGGATATGTGCATTGGTTGATTTTTTTAACAATGGAATGCAAGCCCGGCTTACCATAAAAGTGCCACGCACATTGATGTCGTACATTAAATCGTAGCGCTTGGGATCCATTTTTTCTGTTGGAACAAGGTTTATGGCTGAGGCGTTGTTTACAAGGATATCTATACCGCCAAAAGTTTCTACCGCCTTGTCTATTACGTTTTGAATTTGGTCTTCAAAACGGATATCGCATTGTACAGCAAGGGCTTTGCCACCGGCAGCTTCCATCTCTGCGGCAGCAGTATATATGGTACCGCCTAGCTTAGGATTTTCTTCAATGCTTTTACTGGCTATTACAATGTTGGCACCTGCTGCTGCAAGTTTTAGGCCAATGGCTTTACCAATGCCACGGGAGGCGCCGGTTATCAGGACTGTTTTGTTTTTAAATGGCATAATCAAAAATGTTTATGCCAAATTTAATCAAAAGATTTTCAACATCTGCTATTTATATAAACAGGGCTGCAATGAAATTTTTGTAGACACGTAAGGGAGTTATTTACTAAAAATAAATTGCAAACAATGTACCCATCTTACTTGCTTTGTATTGTTAAGTATTGCTTACATGTTTACAGGAAAGTTATTCATAAACTTGATTGATTATTCCTTCTTTTTTTTATAAATTTTATTTTGTTTTTATAACTAAACAATTAACCATCACAACTTTTACAAATGCCTTCAATAAGGAAATAACATTGATTGGCTTTTAAGTTGTCGGGTAGTTTAAATTGTTGAAAAACTGGCTCGTCCAGCATTTTCATTTGATCGCAACAGGTACATACAAAATAGGCAACTTGTGTTTTGCCAGTAGCATAATTTGCATTGTTGTTTTGTATAAGCAGGTATCTTATTTCACCTTCTGTACCTGGAATCTTTAATAATATTCCTTTTTGTATAAAAAGCTTTAATGCTCTATACACAGAAATTCTGTCTAATTTACCGGAAAAATATGTATAGATATACGATGTGGGTAATGCTTCTTTTTGCAGATTAAACATATTTAATACAGCTATCCTGCACCTTGTAATGTGAATATCAAGGCTTTGTAGTGTTGCAATTATAGTATGTTCTTCTTTAGTGTACATGAAAAAAAAGGGAAGGCAGGTTTATATGCCTTCCCTGTAAATGTTGCGTTTATTGAATTTTTACTGTAAATCCACCAATGTCAACAGTGCTGATATCGGTGCCCGACTTAGTACTGGTAACCAAATCTGCTACCGCTTTGTTTGGGGGAATAGCCGGATAATGCCTTAAAGTAATTTGCATTTTTCCGGTGGATACTGCGCCGGTTGTCCATGTGCTTGTTAAACCAACAGGTACCCCGTTTGCATCTGCATCAAGATTTGAAACAGTAACATTTGCACCTGCCTGTACTTCATAATAAAAACGATGTGCG
>JBBQTZ010000113.1:0-13589 GCA_038234405.1 Chitinophagales bacterium | reverse complement strand
ATAAATTTATAACCTCACTGAAATTTTATTGGTTGCCAAATATTGCTTCAAATCTTTTATTCCAATTTCTTTGTAATGAAAGATACTTGCCGCTAGTGCTGCATCGGCATTTGCGGCTTCAAATACTTCTTTAAAATGTTCCATCGTACCTGCGCCGCCGGAGGCTATTACTGGCACGGGCAATATGTTAGCCAAAGTTGCTGTTATATCTAGCGCAAAACCATTTTTTGTACCATCATTATTCATAGAGGTTAGCAGTATTTCTCCTGCACCCAATGCAACTGCTTTTTTAGCCCAATCAATGGTAAGCATATCGGTTTTTGTTCTGCCACCATTCAGGTACACATACCATAACCCATCGGCTTCTTTTTTGGTATCAATGGCCAGTACCACACACTGGCTGCCAAAGCGATCACTGAGGTTTTTAATCAGTTGCGGATTTTTAAATGCAGCCGTATTTACAGATACTTTATCGGCACCGTTTTGTAAAAGTAATGCCACATCTTCAACGGTACTAATGCCTCCACCAACGGTAAATGGAATATTAATATTGGCAGCAATTTTTTTTACCAATTCTACCAGCGTTTTTCTCTTTTCCACGGTTGCAGTAATATCCAAAAAAACCAGTTCATCTGCACCTTGCTGTGAATATAAGATGGCCAATTCAACCGGGTCGCCGGCATCACGGATGCTTTCGAAGTTAATACCTTTTACAGTGCGGCCGTCTTTGATATCAAGGCATGGTATAATTCTTTTTGTAAGCAAAATGTATGTATAAAATTGTAAGGTTTAGGGTTTAGGGTTTAGGGCAGCTAGTTGCTCCAATGTTATATTGCCTTCGTAAATAGCCTTGCCTACTATAGCAGCACTGCAACCAATGGCCTTTAGCTGGTATAGATCATCGAGGCTGGTAACACCGCCACTTGCTGCCAAATTAACTTCCGGATGTTCTGCCATTATTCGTTTATACAAATCAACAGAAGGACCTTCCATGGCACCATCTTTTGAAATGTCAGTACAAAAGATATTGGTTACTCCAATGCTGATCATTTTACCAATAAAATCAAAAACATTGGTGCCCCCATCCTGCAGCCAGCCACTTATTTTTATATTTTCGTGTAGTACATCTGCTCCTATTAAAAAATTTTCTGCACCAAATTCCATCAGCCACTCTTCTAACAAATTGGGTTGTTTTACTGCAAGGCTGCCAATGGTTACCATGGATGCGCCGGCATTAAAAATACTTTCTACATCATTGATTTTTTTTACTCCTCCGCCAAAATCAATCACCATATTTGTTGCGGCAGCAATACTTTCCAGCACTTTCAAATTAATAATACTACCTGCTTTAGCTCCATCAAGATCAACCACATGCAGCCTCGTAATACCAGCATCTTCAAAACGCTTAGCCATATCGGCAGGGTTATCGCTGTACACTTTTTTTTGTGCATAATCTCCCTGGGTCAGGCGCACACATTTACCACCAATAATATCTATAGCAGGTATAATAAAACCATGCAAGCTACTATGCTCTAAAGAACCATCCTGCTTATTATTATCTGAAATATTTTCAACTTCATCTAAACTCATACAATTAGTTTTAGCTTTTAAAATACCCGTTATTATTACTACAAACAGGTGATAGAAAATTTAGCGGATGTTTATAAAATTCTTTAAAATGGTTTCGCCAATTAATCCAGATTTTTCAGGATGAAATTGTACAGCATAAAAATTATCTTTTTGCAAAGCCGCACTGTAAGGTAAAATATAATTGGTAGTTGCAATGGTTTCATTTCCCAGTGCTGCATAATAACTATGCACCGTGTAAACAAAAGCATTTGCGGCCAATCCGGTAAACAAACACGATTTGTAATCGTAAATATTATTCCAGCCTGTTTGTGGCACTTTAAGCCCATTTGTTTGTGTAGTTGGCACAAATAATTTTACAGCCTCATTAAAAATGCCCAAACAGTCCGTATCGCCTTCTTCCGAATATTTACACATTAATTGTAAGCCAAGGCAAATGCCCAATACAGGCTGTTGTAAGGATATAATTAATTTATCCAAAGATCTTTCCTTTAGGTAATTCATGGCCGCACTTGCATGCCCAACACCCGGAAAAATAACTTTAGCGGCACTGCGAATAACAGCTTCATCATCTGTAACTACAGATTGAACACCCAGCCTTTGCAACGCATATTGTACGCTTTGTACATTGCCCGCATTGTACTTTATAATTGCTATAAAATCGTTTTGCTTTTCAAGATCAGGTTTTTCAATTGACTGATTTGTTTGATTGCTATTGAGTTGATTTTGCATGCTGTTTAACTATAAAATTCCTTTTGTAGAAGGTAGTGCGTTGTTATTAATATCTCTTTTTACTGCCATCTTTATTGCCTTGGCAAAAGCCTTAAAAATAGCCTCTATTTTATGGTGCTCATTTTCGCCTTCAGCTTTAATATTAAGGTTACATTTAGCAGCATCGCTAAATGATTTAAAGAAATGAACAAACATTTCTGCAGGCATTTCACCTATTTTCTCCCGCTTAAATGTTGCATCCCACACCAGCCAGTTACGGCCACCAAAATCAAGAGCTACCTGTGCCAAACAATCATCCATAGGCAATAAAAAACCATACCGCTCAATACCCCTTTTATCTCCCAAAGCCTTTGCCATAGCCTCTCCCAATGCAATACCCGTATCTTCAATACTGTGGTGTTCATCAATATGCAAATCGCCTTTACAATCAATAAGCAAATCTATATTGCCATGCCTTGCCAACTGATCCAGCATGTGATCAAAAAAAGATAGTCCGGTAGAAATAGTTGATTTACCCGTGCCATCTAAATTTATGTTGATGGCAATTTTTGTTTCGTTGGTATTGCGTTGGTGAAATATACTGCGTGGCGGTAATTTTAGGTATTGATAGATTGCAGACCATTGAGTAGTTTCCAATGCTACTACTGTATTTCTCAATTCTTCAACACTGTCATTTATATCTGATGAGCCAAGTAAAGAACCGGCATTTAACCATAGCCCTTTACACCCTAAATTTTTTGCTAACTGCATATCTGTTATTCTATCGCCAATTACAAATGAATTGGCAATATCATACTGTGGATTGTGCAGGTATTGAG
This sequence comes from Chitinophagales bacterium, assembly GCA_038234405.1. Classification (GTDB taxonomy): domain Bacteria; phylum Bacteroidota; class Bacteroidia; order Chitinophagales; family Chitinophagaceae; genus Ferruginibacter. The sequence continues at coordinate 10,452 of JBBQTZ010000113.1, read as the reverse complement.
TGAGCATTGCTGTGCCCGGCTTACGGGTTGCAAGATTATCTTTTGCAAAACTCCGGTCAATAAAAACATTGCTAAAAGTAACGCCTTCATTAACCAAACTTTGGATGATGAAATTTTGCACAGGCCAAAAATCTGCTTCGGGAAATGATGGCGTACCAAGTCCATCCTGGTTAGAAACCATTACCAATTCGTACGATAATTCTGTTGCAATTTTATGAAGATTTGTAAATGTACCTGGCAAAAATTCAAGCTTTTCAAATGCATCAATCTGGTGATCGGCAGGCTCCTTAATTAGTACCCCATCTCTATCAATAAATAAAATTCGTTTGCCTGTAGATGGTTCAATATTATTGCTCATAGCTGGTAAGTAATTTAATTAAAAGAGAATTTTCGGCTGCTGTTCCAATAGTAAAACGTAAGCAATTGGCACAGTTAACATCTTTGCTTCTGTTGCGTACAATTACCTCGTTGGCTGCAAGATAATCATACAGTGCATTGGCGTTTTTTACTTTAGCCAAAATAAAATTTGCATCACTGGCAAATATCTTTTCTACATAAGCAAGCTGCTGCATTACATTGATCAAATTATCTTTCTGCTCTACAGTTTGCTTTATCCATTCATTAACCGTATCAGTACTTTGCAAGGCAGCTAAACCTAGTTGTTGAGAGGCCTCATTTACATTGTAAGGTGGCTTTACTTTATTGAACACTTCAATTATATCCATTGATGCGTAACAGAGGCCGAGCCTTAATGCTGCCAATCCCCAGGCCTTTGATAATGTTTGCATTACTATCAAATTGGGGTATTCTGTTAGCTCTTGTATAAAGGTTTTTTGATTGGAATAATTTATATAAGCCTCATCAATAATTACAATTCCAGGAAAGTTATTGAGTAATACTTCTACATCTGCCCTGTTCATATTATTACCTGTTGGGTTATTGGGAGAGCAGATGAATAACAGTTTTGTATTTTCATCAACCGCAAGTAAAATCCCTTCCACATCCAGTTGAAAATCAAGGGTAAGGTTTACCTTTTTTATCTGCACATCATTAATATTGGCGCTCACTTCATACATACCATACGTAGGCGGGCAAATAATCACATTATCTTTTGCCGGATTGCAAAAAATTCTGTAAGCCAAATCAATTACTTCATCACTGCCATTACCTACAAAAATATTTTCTGCAGGCACCCCTTTTATTCTTGCTAACTGAAATTTCAACTGCCATTGCAAAGGATCGGGGTAGCGGTTAAAATTTGTATCTAACGCTATTTGTTTACCCTCTCCTTGCCCGGTAGCAAAGGGTGATCCATAAGCATTTTCATTGGCATCTAAAAACACAGACGCCTTTCCTGTAAATTCGTGCCGGGCAGATGAATAGGGAGTCAAACTTTTTATATTCTCCCTAATGATATTTTGTAAATCAAATTCCATTGCAATAGTTTTTAAACATTATTTATTCTGATGCTTACCGCATTTTTGTGAGCATCCAAACCTTCTGCAGCAGCCATTAGTTCAACAGCGTTGCCAATATTTTGTATGCCTTGTTTACTCAGTTGCTGAAAGGTTACCTTTTTTACAAAGCTATCCAACGATACACCGCTGTACGCTTTGGCGTATCCATTTGTAGGCAATGTATGATTGGTGCCGGATGCATAATCACCCGCACTTTCGGGCGAGTAATGGCCGATAAAAACACTGCCGGCATTTTCTACATATTCAGCCAACATTTCAGCATTGTCGGATGAAATGATTAAATGCTCTGCCGCATATTCATTGAGTAAGCTAAACGCTTCAACGGTATTTTCCATTACAATAAAACGGCTGTTTTCCAAAGCCTTTGCAGCAATTTCCTTTCTGGATAATTGAGCAAGCTGTTGGGCAATTGCTGCTTTAACTTTATCCACCATAGCGGTTGAACTGGCAACCAACAACACCTGGCTATCGGCACCATGTTCTGCCTGGCTTAACAGATCAGAAGCAACAAATTCAGCATTACTTGTTTCATCTGCATATACCGCTACTTCACTTGGGCCGGCTGGCATATCAATGGCAATACCTTCTTTGTTTACCAATTGTTTGGCACAGGTAACATACTGATTACCGGGGCCAAAAATTTTGTACACCTGCAGAATAGTTTCCGTGCCATACGCCATGGAAGCAATGGCCTGAACACCGCCAATTTTATAAATATTTTTTAAGCCAATCAACTGTGCCACATACAGAACAACCGGATTTACCTTTCCATTTTTATCCGTTGGTGTACAAACAATAATTTCTTTACAACCCGCCATCACAGCAGGTATCCCCAGCATCAGCAATGTTGAAAACAACGGTGCAGACCCTCCTGGAATATACAAGCCTACTTTTTGTATGGCCAAAGATTTTCTCCAGCATACAACACCTGTTGTTGTTTCAACTTTACTACTAATTTCTTTTTGTGATTGGTGAAACAGGGTGATATTATTTTGGGCAATTTGAATAGCGGCCTTTAACTCATCACTTACCAATGATAGCGATTCGGCTATTTCTACTTCTGTAACTTTTAATTCATTTAGCTGCACCTTATCAAACTGCAGGGCATATTTTTTTACTGCCGCATCGCCATTTAATTTTATATCCTGTAAAATTGCAGTAACAGTTTCTTCTAAAGGTATGCTATCAAATACAGGCCGCTGAATAATTTGAGGCCATTCATTTTTTGATGGATTTATGAAAATTTTGCTCATCATCTGTTTTTATATTCTTCTATTTTATTTGTGTCGCAACTTTTTTAATCTTGATTGCAGTGCCGTATTAAATATATTTTACAACATCTTTTCGATCGGTAAAACAATTATACCTTCTGCCTCAAAAGACTTTAACTTCTCAATTACTTCCCAAAAGTCGTTTTCTTTTACTACACTTTGTACACTGCTCCAGCCTTCTTCTGCAAGGGGAACTATTGTTGGACTCTTCATGCCGGGAAGTAATGCAGCAATGTTTTTTAGTTGATGATTGGGAGCGTTCAGCAAGATGTATTTATTGTTTTTTGCATTTTTTACCGCCTTGATACGGAGTAATAATTTTTCAAGAATCTGTTGCTTTTCTTCTGATAAATTTTTATTGGAAGTAAGTACAGCTTCTGATTGCAAAATGGTTTCAACTTCTTTAAGGCCATTGGTAAACAAAGTGCTGCCACTGCTTACCAAATCGCAGATGGCTTCAGCTAAACCTATGCCCGGTGCTATTTCTACCGAACCGCTGATTTCGTGTATCTCTGCATTGCAACTATTTTTATTTAAAAAATTCTGCAGAATAACAGGGTAACTGGTAGCAATTTTCAACCCGTTTAAATCTGCGCTAGTGTTATAAACTGTTGATTTAGGAACAGCAATGCTTAAGCGGCATTTGCTGAAGCCAAGGCGAAATACCAGGTTAATGTCTTTTTGTTTTTCCAGCAATACATTTTCTCCCACTATGCCAATGTCGGCAACACCATCATAAACGTATTGTGGAATATCATCGTCCCGTAAAAAATATACTTCTATAGGGAAATTACTGGCAATAGTTTTTAATTGTTTGTTGCCATTGTTAAGGTCAATGCCACACTCTTTTAATAATTTGATAGAGTCCTCGTACAACCTGCCTGATTTTTGAATTGCGATTTTTAGCATTTAAAGTTTCTTTTCCTCCCTATTTACGGGTAGTTTGATTAATGAATTATTTTTAGAATGGCTTAAAAATACAAAGGGCTCACCTTTTTGGTAAGCCCTTTGTTGAAATATGTTTAGTACATACCTATCAGCATTGCTTACCTGTTGGTAAAGTATGATGATGATGGATGTGAGTGATTTGCTTCATTTGTGGTGCAAAGTAATGGCTGTTATATTATCTTACCAAAAAAAATTTGTTGCCCACGTATAAATTGTGAAATTTGCCCTCCTCCCCGTTGACTAGCGGGGAGTGACTCAATGACTCAAATAAAATCATAAAGTCCCATTTTTAAAAAGACTCTATACTTATACCTAAACCCGGCTTATCGGTATAAATAATTTTACCATAGTCAAAACTTACCCCCTTCGCAATGTCTTCTGCCAGTAACAATGGGCCATCCATATCTACATAATCCAGCAATGGCGCCAATTGTGCGATGGCTGCAGTTCCTACAGAACTTTCGTTCATGCAGCCAATCATTACTTTCATGTTTAATTGCCGTGCTTTTGTTATCATTCTTTTTGCAGGTGTAATGCCACTACATTTGGTTAGTTTGATATTAATGCCATGGAAATGCAGGTGACATTTTTCAACATCGTGTTCGCTTACACAGCTTTCATCAGCGATTAACGGAAGCGGGGATTTTTCGTATAATACTTTCATGCCTTCCCAATTGTCTTTTGCCAGTGGTTGCTCAACAAACTCAACACCCAGTTCTTTTAAAACGGGAATTTTTTCCAGCGCCTGTTCCAGTGTCCAGCCGGCATTGGCATCTACCCTAAAGACGGCATCGGTGTGTTTGCGCAAGGCTGTTACCATTTCAATATCTCCCTGTACACCCACCTTTATTTTATAAACGGGCCATGGTTTTTCCTGCATCTTAGCTACCATTTTTTCGATGGTATCAATACCAATAGTAAAATCTGTGATGGGACTTTTGGTGATATCCAATCCCCATAGTTCATGCAATTGCTTACGCTTCATTTTACCAAATAAATCCCAGCCGGCCATGTCTATGGCACAAACCAAGAAAGGATTGGCAGGTAATAAATGATGCAGGTAATGCCAATATCGTTCAGGATCGGAAAAGGCGAACTTTTCTATAAATTGCTTTTTTCTTTCCAGGTCTTCAATCATTTTTTCTACCGGAATATTATAATAGCTGATGGCAGGTGCTTCGCCGTAACCCTTGTGGCCAAAGTATTCCAGCTCTACTAGCAATGTTGGCTGGTGCGTTTTAGTACCTTTGGATATGGTGAACGGATGTGTAAAGGGAAGGCTATATGTTTTGTAAGAAACTTTCATTTTAATTATTTTTTGCTAGCAGCAAAGATGCGAAGAAGAAAGGAGTATCTACTTTTCTTTGTCACCGCAGTCAATCAGATTGCGGTATGCTTCTGCTAATTTTTTCTTTAGTTTGTTTTGCCTATGTACCAGCAAGGCTTTATAAAGTTTTATACCGCCTGCTTCGAAAATCCCCCCAACTTGTATTATTTTATTAGATGGATGGTCAGTATAAGTGAACCAACTTAAAAATTTCCTTGCCCTAATTGCTTCCCTTTTATCTGAATTATCGCAGCTATATACAACTGCCGTTATTTTGGAACTGTAAAAGTCGCTAACGATAGTGGTGAATGTTTGCATAATTCGTTTATCAATGCCTTTACTTTTAAAATCTTTATTAACTAAATCGAGATTGAAAGCGTAAATTTTTGAAGAAATATTATAAGGCTGAATTTAAAATATTCTGTGTAGGTTACCATATAACAGGTATAATATACTCCTCCATTAGTAACGAATCTATAAGAAAGCTCAATTAGTTGTAATATGGGATAGGCGTGCAAAAGTAAAGCCATGGTCTTTTTCAAGTTGTTATAAACTGGTTCCATTTTGAATGGCCTCCCGGATTATCTTTTGGTTGGCAAGCATTTTTTTTAACAGCTCCACTTTAGTCAAAGGCTTAATTTTTGCCCTTCGCCTGAAATGTACTTTCTTTTTAGGGGTGTTTGTTGCAGAAAGCATAAAAATTATTTTCTGTAATTTACATTGTTAAGATGAATGTGCAGGTTTGGCATGAAACAGAACGCTGGCTTACGCTTTGGCTATTGGTTGGCAAACATAACAGCGCCGTTCACACTATAGTTAGCGTATATGGTTTGAGGCGTGGATACCAATAAAAAATTAAAGAAATGGTAAACGGATGGGTGAAGGGGGATTGAATTGTTTTTATACTATTTCACGGGCTATTTTATACATTGCAAATTTTATTCCTGTTAATTTATCTATTAATGTGAGATAATTTAAAAGGAATCAGTAAATCTACTAATAAAAAATACCAGGTTTTTACACTGGCATTTTTATACATTCCTGGTGATATTGCCGATAAAAGGCCAATAAAGCTATAAAGTACAAGAGTGATTATTTCTTTCTTTTACTAAAAGAAAGAAATAAATAAATAACAAAATTATATTTGCCTATAAAGCACTATAAAGGTTACAAGCCGGGCTCAAAAAAAAATTACCGTCCGCTTGCTTCTACATAGCTTTTAAGCTCTTGATTAAAATTATCTTCTTCAATTAATTCTTCCAAACTCATGTGCATTCTGTAACGCCAGTAGTGCTTTGGATCTGCAGGGATATTGATGCGTTCGTCATTAGGATTTTCTCTACGTAATTCTTCGCTAATGCCTACAATATCCTGCAACTGAAAAATACTCCACATGGCTGGTGAATAAAGGTGCTGCTGTAGAATTTCTTTATTAATCCAACCGCTGCAGAAAAAAGGTGCATTGCCCCTATGCCCCAATTGGTTGTTAAAAAACCGTTGGGTTTTTGCTGTATCTTCTTCCCACCAGCCCCGGATTGTACTCATATCATGGGTAGAAGGAGTAACTACAGACAGGTAAGGTGCATCTGCCGGATGAAAAAATTCTTTTGTGGCATCTTTTGGCATCCGTTGTATTTCTAAACTTAACGTACCTAACTGCTGCATTACATCTGGCACACAATCTGGCACCATACCCAAATCTTCGCCACATACAAGCATATTGGTACTGCGTTTAAGCTCTGGCAATTTATTCATTGCTTCTTTTTTCCAAAAATCATCTTGCCGGCGGAAAAAATAATTGACATATAAATCTTTCAGGCGCTGTTTAGAATAGGCATCTAAATCCCGGAAAGAAGTGGTTTGTTCCATATTTATTCTAAAGTGAAACTGCTGCATTTGTGACCCTTCTTCTTCAAAAAATATAACGTTGCTGATAAGATCGTACAAGGCATATTTAATGTAATTATTACCATCTGATACTGGCAAATTATTAAAATATTGCTCTACTTTTTTTTGAGTATCAAACTCAGATTTTAGCTCAAACAGGCCATCTGCCCAACGTAAAAATGTTTGCTTTACATAGTCAGCTTCATGAGTAAATTTTTCATACACAATAGCATCTGTAATATAAGGTTTGCAATAGCGGTGATACTGAAAAGAGATGTTGTTTTGATACAACTCATTAATGTGTGTGGGTATAGCCGGTACAAACTTGCCCATTATACCTTCTACAGCATTGGTTGGTATGCTCCATATTCTAAAAAAACCAAGGATATGATCAATACGGAAGGCATCAAAATATTCGCTCATTTGCTCAAAACGCTGGCGCCACCAGGCAAATCCGTCTTCCTGCATTGTTTTCCAGTTGTAGGTAGGGAAGCCCCAGTTTTGGCCTTTTACGGCAAAATCATCTGGCGGTGCACCTGCCTGAGCATCCATATTGTATAGCTGTGGTGCCATCCATGCATCGCAGCCATAGCGGTAAATGCCAATGGGTAAATCGCCTTTTACCACTATTCCATTTTTATGTGCATAAGCAGTTGCCGACTTTAACTGCAAGTGCAGGTGATATTGTATAAAATAGTGCAGGGCTATACTTTCATACTGCTCCTGGTCTGGTGATGCTAACTGTTGAATGTCATTTTCATCATACACCTGGTGAGTTTTCCACTGGTTATAATCGGATGTTTTGTACGTATCTCTCAAATAACAAAAAGTAGCATACGGCACAAGCCAATGCCTGTTAAGATCAAAAAACTCAAAATACTTTATATCATCTTTAAATGCGGTTTTTTGTAAATCGAACAGCACTTTAATGGCGGCAAATTTATGCTCCATTACCTTATCGTAATCTACTACAGGCAAGGCATTTAACAACTCTTGCTGAGGCTTCCAGGTTTTGGCAAGATTACTATATTTACTACCCGCTACTTTTTCGAGATTAAGGTATAATGGGTGTAATGCAAAAGCAGAAATTGCTGCATAGGGATAAGAATCTTGCCAGGTATGGGTAGCTGTTGTATCGTTGATGGGCAATAACTGAATGAGTTTTAAGCCGCAAATTTTTGCCCAATCTACCAATAATTTAATATCTGTAAATTCACCCGTACCAAAACTGTTTTGGCTTCTTAAACTAAATACAGGAATAGCTACACCGGCTCCTTTCCAATTGGGATAAGCTAGTTGTGCAAACCCATCATGAATGATGGTGAGCCTGCTTTTGCTACTATCACCCAACAAGGTTCTATTGCTTCCTGCTTCAAAATATACCAGTTTATTTTGAACTGTATCATAAACACCATACTTATATGCAAGGGGAAAAACCTCCTCACTAAGGTTCAACTTAACAACCCACCAATTATCCAACTTAGAAAGTAACGTTAGCTGATCTGTTTTCCAATCGCCCATGGTTTTGGTACTGCCAGCAATGCACATAACCTGATTTTCGGGTAATAGCGGTGCTTTTACTTTAAATTGATGAGTGTAAGTTTTAACTGGCTTTTGTTTTCCGGTATCTTTTCTTTTTAGCAATACCTCTTGAAAAGGCTTGGTAAAAAAAGCATTTTGTACATCACCGGCATGGTTCCAGGTATCAATAAGGGTATAATCTTTTACCTGTGTATTTGAAAAATCAATCAGGCGATCGTCTCCCCATTCTACTACCTGTTTACCATCTTGCCCCCGAAGTACATATCTGTACTGGATTTCGTCTGTAATAATTTCCTGGTCTGGAATAGTAATTTGCCCCTGCCAAAATTCATTATTAAAATATTGGAGTGAAACAGACCTTGTAATATCATCATTACCTAAAAGCGGATGATTTCCAGAAACATACAGGGCTTGTCCGAATTGAGTTGAGAAACGGAGATAAAAATTTAAAGTCATTTTTAAATGTATTAAGGGATGGCAATATTAAACCTAATTAGCAACTTGTACAAAATACACATTAAAATGATTACAAACTACCAATTAAAATCAAAATAGTAAATAAAGAAAAATTACCAATTAAAAAGCCAGGTTTAATTAGAGCAAATCACAATTGGTATGCTTTCGATATATATGCAACCTGCTTGCAAGGCTGTTCAAGCTTGTATTTAAACAAGTTTAACCATTTGAAAGTAAACATAACACCAATTGAGCATGCACAAAAAGCAAGCATTAATATTTGTTTGGCCTTTTTTTAAAAACACCTCAAATACCTGTTACCATTGTATTGCAAGTGATAAAAAAAACGCACATCCAATTTTACCATTAAAAACAATTTGAACAGGCTCAAAATAGTTTATTGTATTTGCCCTATTTTTGCCAAAACACTTTTAAAAATGGAATCAACTAAAAAATCTACCTTACTTTATTGGGCATTATTCTTTGTATCAGTTGCTGCTTTCTTTTTTGTTTATAAAATTGGTGGTGGATATTGTTCTATGGTGTTGCCATTTAATGTTACCTTTTTTGCAAAAGCACTTGACCTGGTGTAATTTATTTCCTGTTTTATTTAAGGCTGTTAATAATAGTAACAAAATCTGTTGCTACAAGTGATGCGCCACCAACAAGGCCGCCATCTACATCTTGTTGTGCAAATATTTCTTTTGCATTAGCTGCTTTTACGCTACCGCCATAAAGGATAGAAATACTATCAGCTACGGTACTGCCATATTTTGCCGCAATTACCTTGCGGATGTATGCCTGTATTTCCTGTGCCTGCTCGTTAGTGGCTGTTTTACCTGTACCAATAGCCCAAATAGGTTCATAAGCAATGATAAAGCCAGTCAATTGCTCAGGACTTAAATGAAAAAGACTTTCTTCTAACTGTGTTGCTACAAAACCATTTTGTGTTTCTGCCTCTCTAATTGCTAATGGTTCTCCGCAGCAAAAGATGGGCGTCATTCCATATTCAAAACAGATATTAATTTTGTCGGCAAGCATTGCGTTGCTTTCATTAAAATACTCACGGCGTTCGCTATGGCCTACTATTACATGCGTAATTCCAATACTTTTTAGCATTTCTACACTTACTTCACCCGTATAGGCTCCAGATGCCTTAGAGTAACAGTTTTGTGCTGCTGCAAATACATTCTCCTGATTGCCAATTTGCGCTTTAATGGCAATAAGGTAGGGGAAAGGAACTCCTAATATTACCTGGTGCGTAATATCTGTTGTTAAGGTAGCTTTCAAAATATCTGCTGTTAAAGCCATGCCCTGCTCTAGTGTCAGGTTCATTTTCCAGTTAGCGGCTGCTATTTGTTTTCTCATTTGTATGTTTTTTATTTGTATATTTTTTTTAAAGTTTCTATTTCGTTTTCGGTAATTCGTTGTCCTTTAAATTGTTTCCAGTTATCAATATCCTTCAATACTTTTTCAAATATATACTTTTCGTTGCCCCAGGTAAAATCGGGTATATATTTTGGCGGAAAACCAGCCCCAAATA
>JBBQTZ010000112.1:0-13887 GCA_038234405.1 Chitinophagales bacterium | reverse complement strand
ATAATTCCAAATTACATTATTCATTACCCCAATATTGTGGGTGGCAACAGCAACGGCACTTCCATAACGAACCAACATGGAATCATCCGATGCTATGGCCACTTCAGTTCTAACACAGGTAAGCCCTGCGGCCACTTTTTCCGACTGTGAAAATCGCTGCTGCGCTATTGCAGTTTCAGTTACGCCGCAAGTTTGTAAAGCATCTATTATTGCATCTGCTGTTTCATACACCACAAATGTGCCGGTGTTTGCATTGCGAACAAAGTAATTCAACGGCTCAATAAAATAATCTTTATCGTTTGTTTTGATATGGCCGTAAATAACATCCGAAGTAATGGTAAGCCGCACCCGGCTGTTACTTTCACCTGCCAATACACCCGCATAAGTAATACAGGCAGGTTTTGCAAACACCTGTTTACCGGCAGGTGAAGCAACTGTTAATTGATAACCAGGGGTAAGGATATCATTTTCCTGCAACAATAATTTAAAGGTGCCAAAACCGGTAAGGTCGAGGTCAACAGCAGATATGGTAGTACCTGCGTCTTTTACATAGGTTTTTACTTGCGCCGTATTTATTTTAAACAATGAATATTTTGAAAAGTGGCTCGATAAAGATTTGGTAATCTTCTTATCAACCTCTATGCCGCTAACGTTCTTTTGGGCTAAAAGGGAAAGGGGCATACAAATTAAAATACAGCAAACTAATTGAATAGGTTTCATCACTGGCGATTTAATGAATTCAAAAGTAAATAAAACTCTTTAGATATATTTATTAAGGGGGTAGCTGGCAATTTTTTACCTGGGGTAAGGCGGAAGGAATTTTGTTACAAATAATGCCTGTTAAAACATTTTAATCACCCCCTTGCAAAATTGCAATAGTACCAACTCATTATCCCTACAACAATTACTAAGTTGTTTACTTTTAAATTTTTACTACATCCTGGGGGCTTTAAAATTTGCATTTTCTACCGCCATAATTAAAACCTAAAACCCAATCCAAAGCCTACCTGAAAAACCGTGCCGGTACTGTATGCCGTAGCACTGTGGTAGCCCACCTGATTGGAACTCATTTTATATTGTACATCTCTTTGTATAAATGGGCTTGGGTTTAAAGCCACTTGTTGGTTAACATAACCCAATAAGAAAACCGACCTGCTCAAATGAAGGTTTAAATGAACCGAAGCAGCAGCAGCAATAAAGGTCTTCTTTCTTAGGGTACTTGCTTCAATTTCTTCATAATAAACTGGGTTTTGAAATACAAAATATGAACTATCTGGATTTGCAATAGACACCCTAGGATTTGTAAAGAATTGCACCCCAAGTACTAAACCAGATTTAACAAATACATCAAACTTTATTTTTTTTCGTACCGATAGTAGTTTGTATTCTGCACTTAGCGGAAATTGTAACGCATTATTTACTGCAATACCACTACCTGCAAAAACTCCATCAGGCCTGGGATCTACGCCATTTGGAAACGACTCAAAACCACCGGAAATATACCATTTATTAGAAATGCGGTAGCGCAATTGCAACCCAAATGTAAATCGCAAATAATTTGCGTTTGTGAGGTAACCAGCCGGATCCTTTAAATGGATTGTAGGATAATTATTACTTGTATTAAAGGAGATAGCAAAACGCCTAACACTGTCTGCTTCTTTTGATGCCTTGGCTGCCCTAGCTTTACGTACTGCCGGTTTTTCGTTGCGATAAAAATTATAACCGATTGCTAACCGATAACTTAGCACATTGCCGGTAGTTCTACTATTTGCAATACTTACATTGGGTAAATCAGAAGCTTTATACCGGATATCATTTGTAGTAACATCATTCGACGTTATATTCCACATCCTGTTTATGGATGCGTTTACAAACAAGCGTTTGTTTATTGCATATCGTAAACCAATACCACCACCAAGTGAAACAAAAGATGCCCTATTTACATCAGTTTTTTCAGATATAAATTCCAGTGTATCACCATTTGGGGCAATTGATCCAAAAAAAGACGTACCTACAGAAGAGGGCGCAGATGCAAATGAAAATGCCGTTCCTCCTTTAATAAATAAACTTAATCTCTTTTTTTCATAAGGCGGTAAAATATCCCTTTCATAAAAAAGTCCAAATTTTGAAAAAATATTTGCACCAAACGTTGGCTGAAAAAAAGTGGGATTGTTAAACTGTGTGCTGTTTCCGAGACGCTCTCGTTGGTAATCTAATATAAAACGTGTTTTATTATTGTAGTGGTATGCAAAGGCAAAGCCAATATTTAAGCGCAAAATAGGACCTTTGCTTAATCTAAGCGCAGGGTCATTCATTACCAGTGATTCATACATTTCTGATGCAGATGTTTGCAAAGAAAAACGGTATTGAGCAGTGTCTTTTATTTTTTCCTGTGCGGTGAGGAATTGATAAGCAAGCATAAAAAAAAGTGAAAGAAATATTCTAGTCATCTTGTTGATTAAAATTTTCAAAAAATACGTGTCGGTTACAAAAATTTTAAAATATAGCTCATCAGAACACATATACTAATCAATTAGTGTAATATACCTCGTTATTTAAGTCGCAATAATTTAAAACCTAAAGCCCAAACCAAAGCCTACCTGAAAAACCGTGCCGGTGCTGTATGCCGTAGCACTGTGGTAGCCCACCTGATTGGCACTCATTTTGTATTGTACATCTCTTTGTATAAATGGGCTTGGGTTTAAAGCCACTTGTTGGTTAATATAACCCAATAAAAAAACAGATCTGCTCAAATGAAGGTTTAAATTTAGTGAAGCAGCAGCGGCTACAAAAGCTTTCTTCCTTAACGTACTTGCTTCAATTTCTTCATAATAAACTGGGTTTTCAAATACAAAATATGAACTATCTGGATTAGCAATAGACTCCCCAGGATTTGTAAAGAATTGCACCCCAAGTACTAAACCAGATTTAACAAATACGTCAAATTTGATTTTTTTTCGCACCGATAGTAATCTATATTCAGCGCTTATTGGAAACTGTAACGAATTGCTTATTGCGACACCACCTCTACCAGCATAGATTCCTTTTGGTCTCGGATCAACACCATTTGGGAACGTCTCAAAACCTCCAGAAATATACCATTTGTTAGAAATGCGATATCGCAATTGCAACCCAAATGTAAACCGCAGATAGGAATCTCTTGTAAGGTATCCGGCTGTATCGCTCAGTTGAATTTGAGTATGATTGTCACTCCTATTAAATATGAAGGCAAATCGCTTTTCACTGTCAGCAACTATAATTGCTTTTGTCGCTCTCAAATAGCGAATGGACGGCTTTCCGTTTCGATAAAAATTGTAGGCAATTGCTAGCCGATAACTTAGCACATCGCCGGTAGTTCTACTATTTGCAAAACTTACATTAGGTAAGTCGAAAGCTTTATACCGGATATCATTTGTGGTAACATCATTGGAGGTTATATTCCACATTCTGTTTATTGATGCGTTTACAAACAAGCGTTTGCAAACGGCGTACCTCAGGCCAACACCACCACCAAGTGAAACAAAAGATGCCCTTTTTACATCAGTTTTTTCAGATATAAATTCCAGTGTATCACCATTTGGGGCAATTGATCCAAAAAAAGAAGTACCTACAGAAGAGGGCGCAGATGCAAATGAAAATGCCGTTCCTCCTTTAATAAATAAACTTAACCTCTTTTTTTCATGAGGCGGTAAAATATCCCTTTCATAAAATACTCCAAACTTTGAGTAAATATTTGCATCAAAGATTGCCTGAAAAAAAGTTGAGTTGTTAAATAGTGCGCTGTTTCCGAGGCGTTCTCGTTGATAATCCAATATAAACCGTGTTTTATTATTGTAGTGGTATGCAAAGGCAAAACCAATATTTAAGCGCAAAATAGGGCCTCTGCTTAATTTAAGCGAAGGATCATTCATTACCAGTGATTCATACATTTCGGATGCAGATGTTTGCAAAGAAAATCGGTATTGAGCTGTGTCTTTTTTTTTATCCTGTGCGCTGAGTTGCCAAGAAATCAGCAAAAGAAAAAACGAACAAATATTGGGTGATCGCATGGGTGTTCTTTATTTGTATAAACTTTTAAAAATTATTATGATACATTTTTAATAAGAAAAGAATAGCCCTTTTATTTTCGGACTATTCTTTTCGCCAAACTTAATTATGTATCATTCTTTTGCTATAATTAACATTGTTATTTCTTGCAGTGTGATCTGATGTGTGTTTTTGATACTTGTATTTTTGAGCTAATTTAAATGTTGGCTTCGGCCCGTTGCTTCCCAACTTAGTGCCTATTTGACCTGTATGCCAGGACATTACTGACTCGGCCTTGCTGTTATCTAGTCTTTCTCTTCTGGTCGATAGTCTATTGTATGTATATGTTGTAAGCGTAGTTGTTGGCCATTTACTTTCGTAACTACCCTCACCTTCACAACTAATATTTTGTGCTTTCGCCAGCCACCAAACTTTTAAAAATCTTGTTTGTCTTCGTGTTTTAAAACCAATTGAGGAATAAAATCCTAGATTTTGTGAGTATGTAGTATATCGGATCCGTCTTCTGTTGTCAATTGTATCGTTGCAGTCAGAAATTTGACCAAAAAGATTACTTCCAAGAGTTGTTCCATTACACCCTCCGGGCCTACTAACAACAGGTGGAGTAGCTACTTCAATCGGCTGTCGAAAAACCAAAAAAGTATTTGGTACAATTTCTTGCAAATCTTGTTGCACATTTATATCATCATTAGTGAATTTGCCAGCAAGGTTGGTGTTAAATTGGTCTGTTGGATAGGCAGTTTCAAAATTAATTCTTTGTGTAGGTAAATAAGCGAATACGCCTTTCTCAGTTACCCTAAGTATATATCCTTCAATAGATATTTCTCGTTTATCATTCATTATAGATTGTACATAAGGATCTTGCACCAAACTATCTTCGTAAAAAAGCTCTTCCTCAGTCGGCGTTGGGTTTTCTTCTAAAACCATCGCCTGAGTACTAGCAACTGTGTTTACTTGTGAGGGAATTTTGGCTATTAATGCAGTAAATCCTGAAAGGTTTTTCACGTCAGTTTGTAAAACCTCAATTGGTTTTAAGTGATAATAATCCATAGCTGCTTTAAAATCAGAAGCTGTTGCAAATGCAATAACACCATCTTTTACATTTAATACAGGGCTAACTGTATTGTTTGAGACATCAACATTGTTCGTCTTTTTACAACTTACAATTAACATTGCTGTAAAAGCAATTAAGACGGCACCTTTTAAAAATTGGCGAATTCCGGGGGGGGGGGGGGTTATAAATTTTTTCATTTTAATTTGATTTAGAATGTAAAGCAAAAACTACTCCGTGCAACCCTATTGCACGATGTTAAAAGAAATGTTAAAATATCCAACCTCGCTGTAGCAATAAGAATTTTTTGTTCTGCAAAAGTAAATTGGTGCACCATGTTCTTTCATTACAGCTATGAACTCTTTGGTAGTTCTTTCAGAAACTTGAAGCTTCTCCGCAAGTTGTTTGGCATTGCCTGTGCAATTTGATTGTATAAGTTGGTCAATTTTTTTAAGGCGGCTTATAAAGGTTCTGGGCATTTGGTTGCTAATTTAAAAAACAAATTTAATTTCTTTATATGAGTGTTATTCAAAAAACCTGTTTAGGGTGGTGGTGCCAAAAAAATGTATCATTTCAAGTACATTCAAAGTGCATTGTGGCACACAATTTACAAAACACCTTATGAGGTATATTTATTAAAACAACGTGTTGCACTTATTGATTGTAAACAGCTTTTAGTCATTTAGTTATATCCCTCTCTCCTTAACAAAAATTTATTTACCCTACTTCTCTTCCTTACAAAAAATTAGTGCCATATTTATAAAACATTTAAAACCCAGTAAGGCCGTCCTGGTTTTACTGAACAATCAACTCAAAAAAAATTATGGACGCATTTGCTGCCTACCCCCTTAAAAAGTACACTACAACTTTTTACAGATTAATGCTGTGTAGTACAGCCTTGATCGTATTATTTTCCTGTAAAAAATCTGATAAATGGATAGAAGTAGATCCTGCCTTTAGTAAGTACATTGATGCCTATACCACTGGCATTGTTTCTAAAACCAGCGCCATCCGTATTCAATTGGCAGGCAGCGCCAACACAGTACATACAGTAGGTGAGGCTGTAAAAGAAAAATTATTCGATTTTTCTCCCTCCATAAAAGGCAAAGCAGTTTGGATAGATGCAAGTACTGTAGAATTTAAACCCGATGAGTGGCTAAAGCCCAATCAGTTGTACGAAGTAAATTTTAATTTGGGTAAAGTAACAAAGGTTTCAACAGGTAAATACAACAATTTTAAATACAATCTAAAAACAGTACAACCATCTTTTACCATAAAAGATTTTGGCCTTAGAAGCACTGCTGTTAAAGACAAAATGTTTTTAAATGGTGAACTGGAAACAGCAGATGTAGAAAGTGGAGCAGCGCTAGAAAAACTGTTTACTGCTACGCAGAATAATAAGCAACTAAAGGTAAGCTGGCAACACAATGATGCAACCAAAATTCACAGCTATACCATTGAAGGCATTACCCGTAGCGCAAAAAATAGCAGCGTATCAACCACATGGGATGGCAAACAAATGGGTATGCAGGTAAGTGGTAATAAATTGCTGGAAGTGCCTGCTGCTGGCAGTTTTATAGTACTGGCTGTAATGCCTGTAAACGAGGCGCAACAATATGCATCTGTACAGTTTAGCGACCCTATTGCCATTGGGCAAGATCTTACAGGATTAATTTCTATAAGCAACGAACCTGATATTGCTTATACCATCAATGGCAGCGAAGTAAAGGTTTTTACGAGTGGTAAATTAGATGGAAATTACCAGGTTAATATAAATAGTGGCATTAAAAATACCTGGGGCAATATTACCAGCACTGGATTTTCTGCCAATATATATTTTGAAAACCAATTGCCATCTGTAAAGATTGAGGGCAAAGGAAATATACTACCCAATACCGGCAGATTGGTGCTGCCATTTGAAGCTGTAAACCTCAATGCGGTTGACATCAGCATTATAAAAATTTACGAAAACAATATTCCAGGCTTTTTTCAGGAAAATTCAATTGATGGAAACAATTCGCTGCGAAGAGTAGGTAAACCCATTGTACAAAAAACGCTTCGGCTGGATGATGACAAAACATTAGACCTGCATAAAAAACAATTTTTCTCTATCGATATTGATAAATATTTAAAAACAGAACAAGGTGCAATTTATAGAATAACTATTGGTTTCAGGCCAGCTTATTCGTTGTATTCAACTACAAAAGACTCTTCCAATAAAGCAACAGAAAATGAAGAGGAAGGAGAAGATGATTATTATTCCTCCTCTGCTACAGATGGGGTAGATGATGATGATGCCTTTTGGAATAACTACGACAATTACTACCCTTTTGGTTACAATTGGGATAGAAGGGATGACCCCAACAGTAAATCTTACTACAACAAAGACCGCTGGGTTAGTCGCAATATTTTGGCAAGTAATATCGGCCTTACTGCCAAGCGTGGCAACGATAACCGGCTAATAGTAGCCGTTAGTAATATTCTTACTACCGAGCCAATGGGCGATGTACAACTGGAAGTACTCGATTACCAGCAAACACTTGTAAACAAAGGGAAAAGTGGCAGCGATGGGTTTGCTTCCATTGAAATAAAAAGAAAGCCATACCTGCTGGTTGCAAAAAAAGGAAATGAACGTGGCTACCTTAAACTTGATGATGGCAGCTCGCTTGCACTAAGCCGCTTTGATGTAATCGGCGAGGAAGTAAAGAACGGTATCAAAGGATTTATTTTTGGCGAAAGAGGTGTATGGCGACCGGGAGATACGATGTTTATCAACTGTATTATTGAAGATAAAGAAGGCAAGCTGCCAAAAGATCACCCGGTAGAATTTAGCCTGTTTACCCCACAGGGGCAACGCTACAAACATGCAGTACAAAGCGGTGCTACTGATGGATTTTATTTATTTAAAACCAATACTGATGCTGATGCTCCTACCGGCAATTGGTTAGCAAAAGTAAAATGCGGCGGTGCCAGTTTTGAAAAACGCATTAAGGTAGAAACGGTAATGCCCAACCGGTTAAAAATAAATGTAGATTTTGGTAAAGATGCAGTGTTAGGCTTTGGCGGCACCACTACCGGCAATATCAACGCCAAATGGTTGTTTGGTGCGGTTGGTAAAAATTTAAAAGCAAAAATTGATGCGTCTTTGTATGCTAAGAAAACAGTTTTTTCAAAATTTACCGGCTTTACTTTCGATAATCCTACTGGTAAGTATGCAACGCAAACAAAAACCATGTTTGAAGGCATGCTTGATGCAGAAGGTAACGCAATTATTAAGCCCAACTTTAAAACAGATGAAGCAGCACCGGGTATGCTAAGTGCCAGTTTACTGGTAAAAGTATTTGAACCCGGCGGCAGTTTTAGTGTTGATAATTTAACGGTTCCGTACAGCCCATACGCAACCTATGCAGGCATAAAATTACCGGAAGGTGAAAAACCCTTTAACTTTTTACTAACCGCCAAAACACATACAGCGCAACTGGCCAATGTAGATGGAATGGGAAATGCCCTAACAGGAACTACAGATGTTGAAGTACAATTTTACCGTATTCAATGGCGTTGGTGGTGGGATGATAATGGCGACAACCTTAGTAATTTTACGCAGAATGAATTTAATAAACTCATTACAAAACAAACCGTTCGTTTAACCAATGGCAAGGGGCAGTGGCCTTTTAAAACAGGTGCCAATGAGTGGGGCAGGTATTTAATTTTGGTAAAAGATAGTAAGAGCGGCCATACCACCGGCGCTACCCTCTACATTGATGAGCCCGGCTGGCAAAGTCGCAGTGGTAACAATGACCAAACCGCTGCTACCATGCTGCAGTTTAACAGCAAAAAAGAAAAATACAATGTAGGGGAAGAAGTAGTATTAAATATTCCAAGCAGCCAGGGAGGCAGGGTTTTAGTGAGTTTAGAAAGTGGCAGTAAAGTGATCAAAACTTTTTGGCAGCAAACAGAACAGGGGCAAACGCTGGTAAAGTTTAACGCAGAAGCAGCGATGGCGCCCAATATTTATGCAACTGTAAGTTTATTGCAGCCACATGCACAAACCATCAATGATTTACCTATCAGGATGTATGGCTCTATTCCCATTTTTGTAGAAGATAAAAACACCCTGCTTAAACCAGTGTTGACTATCGCCAACAGTATACGGCCTGAGCAAACGGTGAGCTTTACGGTGAGTGAGCAACAAGGAAAGGAAATGACCTATTCTGTAGCCATTGTTGATGAGGGATTGCTGGATCTTACCCGGTTTAAAACGCCGGACCCACACAGTGCATTTTATGCAAGAGAAGCGTTGGGTGTAAAAAGCTTTGATATGTTCGATTATGTAATTGGCGCCTGGAGTGGTGGTTTGGAAAGAATCTTAACCATTGGTGGTGATGCAGATGGGGGATTAACCAAACAAAAAACTGCCAACCGGTTTAAACCTGTGGTAAAATATATAGGACCCTTTCACTTAAACAAAGGGCAAACTCAACAGCAAACTTTTGCACTGCCGGCTTATATTGGATCTGTTAGGGCAATGGTAATAGCAGCACATGAGGGCAGTTATGGTTTTGCTGAAAAAACAGTAGCAGTTAAAAAGCCATTAATGATACTGGCAACTATGCCACGGGTGCTTGGTCCGGGTGAAAGCATCAAGTTGCCGGTTACTATTTTTGCTATGGAAAAAAACATTAAAAATGTAAATCTATCCCTGCAAACCAACCCTTTTATAGAAATAATTGGAGGAAACTCTCAAACTATTTCCTTTGCACAAACAGGCGAGCAAATGGCTTATTTTAATGTAAGGGTAAAGGCCAATACCGGCATTGGAAAAGTAAAATTGATAGCCAGTAGTGGAACAGAAAAAGCAATGTATGAGGTGGAACTGCAAATTAGAAATCCTAACCCGCCTGTAACCAGCGTAAGTGATATTGCACTTAGTGCCAGCCAGCAGTGGAAAACAACTGCCTCGGCCATTGGCGCTGCGGCTACCAGTAACGCTTTGATTGAAATTTCCAGTGTGCCATCGCTTAATTTACAAAAACGGTTAAATTACCTGGTTCAATATCCGCATGGTTGTATTGAACAAATTACCTCTTCCGTATTTCCGCAATTGGTGCTAAATCAGCTCACCGATTTGGACGATTATAAAAAAGCATTGATTGATAGAAATGTAAAAGCAGGAATAGCAAGATTACAAAATTTTCAGCGGCCAGATGGTGGTTTTGGTTACTGGCCAGGTGCCAGCGAAAGCGATGAATGGGGCAGCAGTTATGCTGGGCATTTTTTGCTGGAAGCACAAGCCAATGGTTTTTTTGTAAGTGACAACTTACTACAGCAATGGAAAAGTTTTCAACGTGGCAGGGTCAATAGTTGGGTAGTAAACAGCAGTAATTTTTATGGTGCAGATTTAAACCAGGCCTACCGCTTGTACACGCTTGCCTTGGCAAAAGCGCCTGAATTAGGCGCCATGAACCGCTTAAAAGAATTTAAGTATTTATCTGCCGAAGCCAGGTGGAGATTAGCGGCTGCATACAAAATGGCAGGCCAGGATAATACTGCACTAGAGTTAATCAGTGGCTTGCCAACTTCCTTCGGCAGCAGGGCAAATGCAGGCTTTACTTACGGCTCAAATGTTAGGGATGAAGCAATGGTTTTAGAAACCTTAACACTTTTAAACAGGCGGGCACAGGCTGCACAATTGTTAACCATTATTGCAGCCAAATTATCTAAAGATGATTGGTACAGTACACAAACCACTGCCTACAGTTTAATAGCGATTGCAAAGTATTGTGGCAAAAATCCTTCAGGTGCAAAAATTGTTGCCAAGGCTGTAATTAATGGTAAGGCTACCGATATTAATGCCGCTAGCTATATTACACAAATACCAGTAATACTAACCAAAGGCAGCAGTAATGTAGTAATTACCAACACTGGCAGCAACATATTGTACGTAAGGCTTATTACACAGGGGCAGCCGCTCAGTGGAGATAGTTTACAGGTAAATAATAATCCTGCAGTACTTAGCATGAGTGTAAGCTATATTAGCCAGGATAGTACTGCACTTGATGTTACCAAACTGAGCCAGGGCACCGACTTTATAGCCAAAGTAGTAATTAAAAACAATGGCAGAAGAGGTAGTTATTCTCAAATGGCATTGTCACAAATTTTTGCCAGCGGGTGGGAAATTTTAAATGCAAGAATGACGGGTGGCGAGGGAGCTTTTGTATCATCTGCCAGTACTTATCAGGATGTGAGAGACGACCGGGTATATACTTATTTTAACATTGCAGAAAATGAAACGCTTACTTATTATGTACAACTAAATGCCTCTTATTTAGGACGCTTTTTTTTACCAGGCACTTTTGCAGAAGCCATGTACGATAACAGTATTTCAGCAGGAGTAAATGGAAAATGGGTGGAAGTAGTGAATCAATAAATGCAGAAATTCAGAACCAACAATTCATTTTTCTTTAGAATAATCCGTCCTGAATTATAACCCAGGCGTACATACTAATTAAAAGCCACCTGCTTGCAAACAGGTGGCTTTTATAGTTGTATTTTTTGCAGTTGTAAACAAAACGAATCATTGGTTTTTTAGTTGCTGTATTTCGATTGTAAGTCTTTTTAAAATTGAATCCTTTACTATGCAAAAATTAATTTCGAAAAGGGAAATGTAATTTTAAAGATATTTTCTTGCAGTGTAAAAAATAATATCACCAATTAATTTTACCTGGCATAAGTTATTCGCTAATTTCCAAATGAATCCATTGCAATGGCTGGTCTTCCAAAATTATCAAAAGCGCCAGGGCTATATCCCTCCCTGTTATTATGGCATTGCGGCTCCCAATAAAATACACCCAATCCATTACCGTTGGGCAGTGATTTTGTTTTGGCAATAATATCTGTAAGAAATGCTTTGCAAGCCACTGACTGATATGCTGGCATACCAACTTCAGGTACCATTATTGGCTCTCCATACCGGGCAATCAGATCATTCATATTATTTAAACATTGGCTATTGGTAGTAGCCCAATCAGCTACAGTTGGGTAAATAGACATAGCAGTAATATCCCACTTGGCACCATTGTTCTTTAACCCATCCAATACCCATCTAAAAAGACCATTATCGCTGCCATTAGAAATATGAACAATTACTTTGCAATTGGCATCAATGGCTTTTACGGCGGAATAACCTGCCTTAACAAGCATGGCAAACTGGTTCATGTGTTGTGATGCCCTGCCATCTTCCCAAAGCATGCCATCGTTGGTTTCGTTACTTACCTGCACCCATTCCGGGCGATCTCCTTCAATTTTAATGCAGTTAATACCTGTGTAATATGACTGGCCACTGCTGTTAAAAGTTCATTAAAAGTAAGGGTTGCCCAGGCAGCAGAGTTGTTTGTATTGGTGGCCAGGATTGGCAATGCCCTCGAAGCCATTGTGGCAAAGTTGCCCAGGCAGCAGGGTTGTATTGTTGGCCAGGGTCGGCCCAGGTATCGCTGTAATGAAAATCTATCATTATCCTACAGCCCAAAATTTTTGCATGTACTGCTTGCGCCACCACATCGGCAGTATTACACCAGCCAGCCACAGGGTTTACCCATACTCTTAACCTTATGGAATTAATCCCCTTTTTCTTTTAAAATTTGCAGGCAATCTTGTTGCGTACCATCGCTGTTGTAAAATTTTAAACCGTCATACTCCATTTGGCTTAACCAGCCTACATCTGCCCCTTTGGCAAAGATTGTATCAACCGGGGGTAGCTGCAAAGGGGCGCAAGTTAATTTTTTACAACTTAAAGAAAACAGCATTGAAATAAAAGCATACAAAATTAACTGGCATTTTATCATGAAGAAGGTATGAAAAAAAATGCACCGCCTCAGGATAAAGAGCGGTGCATTTAAAATTATTATTTGATAAACTATTGTGGTAACAATACCTGATCAATTTTATGTATTATACCATTTACCTGATGCAGATCGCTTGTAAAAGGCGGTGTAAAACTAATTAATACATTTGATGCCGTAGCGTTTGCCGCACCTTTAACTGTAATTGCACCAACTACAGGCAAACCCGGCACAAATGTAGCCTGCACCGTTACACCCGGATGTACTGCTACTACTGAATTAAGCAATGTTCTAACCAAAGTGGCTGTAGTAGGAATATTTACAGAAAATATTCTTATACCAGGAGGAGCAAAAGAGCCACGTTGAGAACTAATAACGTGATAAGCCAACAACCCCCTAACAGTAGTTGGGCTTAAGGCAACTGCCAATGCCGGACTGATTGCACCCGGATTGGTTAGCAATAAAGTGCCAACACTATTTACCAGAAAACTAGCCTGGCCAAATGCTGTAGCCTGGTCTAAGCCCTGTGCCATTAATGCACCGGTAATTGCCCTGGTTAAAAATGCTTTCATAGCATCATCTGTTGGTGCAAAAATGGTAAGATTACTTCCAATAGCTGATGGATTTGCAGCAATAGACAGTGCATCTTGTAAACGAGCACCAACGGCTACGCCACTATCAGCTCTTTGCAAAGCTGCTCTCAGGTAAGTTAACTGTGCATCTGCGCTAATGGCTGCCCATAAATCAACCGATGGTGGTGCTATAATTCTTGCAACTTTGTGCAATACCCCGTTTACAGCGTTAATATTAACTGCTGTAATAGGAATATTATTTACCCATGCACCATTGCTGCGTACACTTGGAAAAGTAGTTAACCTTAACAATGCACTTGCCGCAGGGTTAGGATTTAAAATAGTTGGGTATTGGAAATTAGGAAACGTGGTAGCGATGGAA
>JBBQTZ010000111.1:0-13967 GCA_038234405.1 Chitinophagales bacterium | reverse complement strand
TTAATCTACCAGCATTTTACCGACATTGGATTTACTTCATATTCACCAATAATGAAGGTGCTAGTCCAATATTTTCGGCATTTATCAATTCTATTGCTGCATATACCAGGGCCCCTGATGTTTATTTTAGGATATAAAGATAAAAAAATGCCTGTTTTATTTTTCTGCCGTTGTCAGCCTTTCATTTGAGTGATTTTAAAATTCTTAAACAGCGGCGTGCCGGGATAGCTAATTTTTACAAACGAATGCATAACAAAACAAAAAACGCAAAACATAGTTATAGTAATGGAAAAATTGTTGTGGGTAGTATTATATTTAAAAGCAGCATAATTGGTAGTAATAATGCCATTTATATATATAATTGAGATAGAGTAGGATTTACCAGAATTGTTTTTATAATTTGCATCACTAACGATTTGCCTAACTAAATGCTGTATGAAGAATTTGGATGAAATAAAAACATTGCAAATAAAAATAAGCCAACAGGGTGACGAGCATGCTTTTGGACAATTATATGCAATGTGTATGCCCCCAATGCTTAAATTTTCAAAAACAATTTTAAAAAATCATGAACTTGCCGAAGAAGTAGTTGCTGATGTATTTATAAAAATATGGCAGAACAGAGCTGAAATGGGCAAAATTTTAAATTTTAAATTGTATTTGTACATAAGTACAAAAAACACTGCACTTAATTATTTATCCCGCCATTTTAGAAAAGAGGTAATTTCTCTGGAAGAAATGTCTTTAAATACTTCTATCAGCCCCTACAACCCTGAGCAATTGCTTATAACATCCGAAGCAGTTAAAAAAATTAATTACGAAATAGATAGGTTGCCACCCCGCTGTAAACTTATTTTTAAGCTGGTTAAAGAAGATAGGCTCAAGTATTGCGAAATTGCAGAACTGTTAAACATATCTGTTAAAACAATAGACAGCCAAATGGCTATTGCTATAAAAAAAATAAGCAGTGCTATCAACTTCGACTTTAAAAAAAATTATCAATATTCACACACCCGTCAAATTAGCCCTGGTAATTTAAGTAAACAATCAATAAGGCTGCCATATTTACTCCCAAAATATCATTTAGTTAAAAAAGTGTAAAAAAAAAGTTAAATCTCTTTAGTAGATTGGTAATTTTTATGTGTTTATATTAAAAGAACAATGGAATCTAACAATACAGATCATATTTGGCAATTGATAGCTAGAAAATTATCCGGAGAGGCAACTTCTCTGGAAATAGCTGATTTGGAAGAACTGCTGCGTAATAATCCACATGTTAACTATTCTAAGGAAATATTAAATGATTTGTGGGAAAGCAATCTCCCTGATAACAGTTATTACACTGAAAATAAGTTTAAAGAATTGGTGTTGGAACTAAAAAATATGGGAATTGATGAGGGGAAATTTACAGTTGACGATCATTTTATTAACAATGACTCAATAGCACCAGCTTCAACAAAATTTAAAAAGGGTTTGTTTGCAGTAGTAATAACAACTATTATAGCAATACTAACAACAGCTATATACCTAAACTACAACAATACCCCTGCTATATTGGCGGAGGTACATTCAAAAAGTGAAATCAGTACCAAAAATGGTTCTAAAACTAACCTTGTATTACCAGATGGCACAAAGGTTTGGTTAAATGCAGGGAGCGAAATGACCTATGATAAAAACTACGGTATTAAAATAAGAGAAGTAACCTTGAACGGAGAAGCCTATTTTGATGTTAAAAAAAATGCTGAGAAGCCTTTTATTATTCATACAGCTAAAATGGATATAAAGGTGTTGGGTACAGCCTTTAATGTAAAATGCTACAAAGGCGAAAAAACATTTGAAACTTCACTTATAAGAGGCAGTATAGAGGTAACCTTAAAAGACAGGCTTGAAAAAATACTGATGAAGCCAAATGAGAAACTAATTATTAACACTGAAGAAAAAGAAAAAATTACCGCAGCACCTAATAAAATTTTGCCTGTTTCTACAAGTTCCAAACCTATTATACTACTTAGTAATTTAACTATATATAGTAAAGATAATACAGTAGTAGAAACCGCCTGGGTGCAAAATCGCCTGGTATTTGTAAGCGAAACTTTTGAGGATATTGCTTTGATGATGGAAAGATGGTATGGAATAAAAATAATTTTTACAAACGAAGTGCTAAAAAAAGCAAAATTTACCGGAAGTTTTGAAAAGGAGTCTATAACAGAAGCTTTAAATGCCATGCAATTATTGTCGCCTTTCAACTATAGCATTAAAAATAATACTGTAACAATATCAGCAAAAAATCAAAAAAATAAACAATACTTAACTAACTCATATTAAAATTAAAAAAGGGAAATGCGCTAACATTTCCCCCACATAATTAAATAATGAAAATTTGTACTGCTTCTCAAGGCTATACTATTATATTTTCTTAACTACAAAACAAAGTTATATGAAAAAAACCAAACGACTGCTGGCTTCAAACCAAAGAAGCTTGCTAAAACTGCTATTGATTATGAAATTCACCATTGCGTTCCTCTTGTTCACTGGGTTTCAGTTATCAGCCAAAACTTACTCTCAGGAAAGGATTACACTTAATCTTCAATCGGCTGAATTGAGAACCGCTTTAAGGCAAATTGAAAAGCGTAGTAATTTTCGTTTTTTGTACAATGACGAAGTTTTAACGTCTAACAAAAAAGTAAATATCAACGCTACCAACACGCCGGTAACCGAAATATTGGATGGCATATTAAGCCAAACGATACTAACTTACAGAATATTGACCAATAATCTGGTTGTAATTACCCAAAAAGACCTTATACCACAAGACACAAGAGTTACGGGAAAAGTAACCGATGCAAATGGTGCCATAATTCCTGGTGTTACCATTAGAATAAAGGGTTCAAATGCTGCAACTGCATCAGATGCAACAGGCTCTTATTCTATATCTGCTCCCGAAGGCTCCACATTGGTATTCTCTTCTATTGGTTACATTTCAAACGAAGTTCTTATTGCAGGCCGTACAGAAATTAATGCAATAATGCAAATAGCTACCAAAGATGTAAATGAAGTGGTAGTAATTGGATACGGAACGGCAAGTAAAAGAGACCTTACTGGTTCTATTGTAAAAATTTCAGGAAAAGAAGTTGCAGACAAACCCAATGCAAACCCTATAGCATCTTTACAAAGCAGGGTTGCAGGTTTATCGGTTGTAAACAATGGCACCCCTGGCAGTGCGCCGGATATTCGCATTCGGGGTACTATCAGTATTGGTTCTGTAGGTCCGCTTTATGTAGTGGATGGCGTTTTTAATGATAATATAGATTACATTAATCCCAATGATATTGAATCAATAGAAATTTTAAAAGATCCGTCTTCATTGGCAATTTTTGGTGTAAGAGGTGCAGCAGGTGTAATTGCAGTTACTACCAAAAGAGCTAAATCCGGGCAGGTAACAATTAATTTTAATACATCTTATGGTTTTAAAAAGCTGGTTGATAAAATACAATTAGCAAGCGGCGAAGATTTTAAAACTTTATACGAAGAGGAGAAAGTAAATATTGGTGCTGTTTCTCCATTTGATTATACAAAATGGACAGCCAATACAGATTGGATAGATGCGGTTACAAGAACAGGCGTTTTTAATGCTAATAACCTAAGTGTATCCGGCAGCACCGATAAAAATAAATTTACAATGGGCATTGGCTTTACAAAAGATGAAGGTATTGTAAGGCATGAAAAATTGGAAAAGATTCTTTTTTCATTGAGTGACGAATATAAATTAAACAAAAACATTAGAGTTGGTTTTAACTTCAACGGGGTACGGCAAAATAATCCTTATGATGCCAGATGGGTGTTAGATGCAGCAAGAAAAGTTATTCCATTGGTTAGCAGTGGTACTAAATCGGTTTTTGCAAAAAATCCTTATGGATTGGATAGCATGAACCAAAACCTTTATTACGAGTTGCCATCTATTCAAAACTCTGGTGTAATTAACCCACTGTTACAAATAGAAAATGATTGGAACAAAAAACCAAGTGTAGAATATAGAATGGTTGCAAGTGTGTTTGCTGAAATAAATTTCCTTAAAAATTTCAGTTTTAAAACTACTTATTATGCAGATATGAGCACAGTAAATGCCAGAAGTTACGCTCCTTTGTATAATGCTTACGACGCATCTATTGATAAAGCATTTTTGTATGGAAGGGTATCATCAATAAATGAAAATGACCAATCCTATAAAAAGTTTCAGCAGGATTACATTTTAAATTACCGTAAAAGTATAGGCGGAATACATAATATTACTGCTACCGGTGGTTTTACTACCTATTACTCTTCTTTTTTTGGCAGAAGTGCATCTGCAAGGCAAAGCACAACAGGTGCTGCTATACCAAACGACAGCAGATTTTGGTTCATCGACAACGGATTTAGTGATCCACTTTCTAAACAGGCCAACTCCGGGCAATGGGAAAAAACTACAGTTTCTGCACTTGTAAGGGGATTGTACAATTATAAAGGCAAGTACTTTTTTAATGCTTCTTTTCGAAGAGACGCCTCTTCTCAAATTTCTCCAAGTCAGCGTAGTCAAAATTTTTGGGCTGTGGGTGCTGCATGGGAACTTACCAAAGAATCCTTTATGCAAAACCAGAAATCAATTGATTTCTTAAAGTTAAAAGCATCTTATGGTATATTAGGAAACCAAAATACCTATGGTTTTGATTACCCTTTTTATCCGGGACTTAGAAATGGTTCTGCAGCAGTATTTGGTAACAACGTATATAATGCATTTTCACAGGCCTATTTACCCGATCCAAATTTGAAATGGGAAACCGTTGATGCTAAAGAAGTGGGTGTAGAATTATCTGCATTTAAAAACCGATTACATTTTGAAGTAGCTTATTACGATAAAGTTACAAAAAACCTGATGACCTTTGTACCTGCAAGTGCTAATGGCGCAGTTGATGGTTTAAGAAATGTTGGTAGTATTAAAAATTCCGGTGTAGAATTTTCTGCATCATGGAACCAAAAAGTTACCAAAGATTTCACTATTACTGTAAGCGGTAATTTAACTACTTACACTAATAAAGTATTAGCATTAGCAGATCCTTCTGCATCAATTCAAAATGGCTTAAACAGAACTACAGTGGGTCTCCCTATCGGCTATTTTTATGGATACATTGTTGAAGGTGTTTACCAATCTTATGCAGATAAATTAAAATCTCCGGTTAATACAGAGTTTTCTTATGGCCCTGGCGATTTAAAATACAAAGATGTAAACGGCGATGGAAAAATTAATACTGCCGATAGAACAATTATAGGAAATCCTACTCCTGATTTTATGTACGGCGGATCAATAAGTTTCAATTACAAAGGGCTTGATTTAAGCATTGATTTAGGTGGTGTATATGGTAATGAAGTATATAGAAACTGGGGTGGTACGGAGTCACCTTTTCAAAGGGTAAACTATGCGGCTTTCAAACTAGACAGGTGGCGTGGAGAAGGTACTTCCAATTGGCATCCTATCCTGGCACAAGATCGTAGAATTAACTACGAAGCATCAACTTATGGTATAGAAGATGGTAGTTACATCCGGATTAGAAACTTACAAATAGGATACAATCTTCCACAAAACCTGATTTCATCCTTACATATTAAAAACATAAGGGCATTTGCCAATGTGCAAAATCTAAAAACCTGGAAAAACAACTCAGGTTACACGGCAGAATTTGGAGGCAATGCCACTTCTTTTGGTGTTGATAATGCCGGTGGTGCTATACCTGTAGTTTCATCTTTTGGCTTAAATGTTACATTCTAATTTTAAAACTTAATAAATATGAAAAAAATTATCACACAAATAGGGAGCCTGCTAATGGCATTACCCTTTTTACTTGTAATTGGCAGTTGCCAAAAATTTCTAGATAGAAAACCCCTTACGGCTACTTTAGATGATTTAAACCAGGGTGGCCTGGAAGGACAGGTTTTTGGCTTATACAGCAACCTTAGAAACAGTGCTGGCTTTACTACTATTCCCTGGTTGGGCATGCACGATTTTAGAAGCGATGATTCTGAAAAAGGAAGCGATCCATCTGATGGTGCTGAATGGGTAGCTCCATTTGATCGCTTCAGTTATGTAAAAGATTTATGGGCTTCTAATGTTTATTGGGATGACCATTTCTCCTTGATTAACCTTGCCAACACAGCCATACAAACAGCCGATTCATTAAAACTTACCGATGCTGCATCTTTAACTAACGTAGCTGAAGCTCGTTTTTTTAGAGCGTTCTCGTATTTTGATTTGGTAAGAAGTTTTGGCGAAGTACCAAAAATTAATTTTAGGGTTTACCAGGCAGCAGAAGCAAATATTGCAAAATCTACCACCTCGCAGATTTATGCTTTAATTGACGAAGACTTGCAGTTTGCATCAGCCAACTTACCCATTAACTGGGTGGTAGGTAGCGATAATAAATACCCAGGCCGTTTAACAAGTGGAGCAGCTAAAACTTTATTGGCCAAAGCACATATATTTAGGGGTAATTGGGCTCAATGTTTGGGGCTTTGCAACCAGGTAATAGGTTCTGTTTATTCATTGTACCCAAGCTACTATGGTATATTTAAAGATGCCGGCGAAAATTGTAGTGAATCAATTTTTGAAATTCAGGCTTATGTAAGTCCTAATGGTGCTATAAATAATGGCTGTAGTTATGCAACCACACAGGGCGTAAGGGGTTCTAATGCTAGTGGATGGAACTTAGGCTGGGGTTGGAATACGCCAACCGATAACCTTGTAAATGCTTATCAACCCGGTGATCCCAGAAAAGCCTCTACCATCTTATTCTCTGGCCAGTCAGATGATCCATCTACCGGCGGATATGGTAGAATATTACCTGCTTCAACTTTTGATGTACCTGCAGGGCCTTTACCTCGTAAATACTGGAATAAAAAAATATATGCAGATCCTGCATATAGAGCCACCACTGGATATTTAGATAATCCTGCATGGATTAATAAGCGGGTACTTCGTTATGCCGATGCAGTATTAATGGCAGCCGAATGTAACAATGAACTGGGTAATGGTCCATTAGCAGCAACTCAATTAAAAATGGTAAGAGACAGGGTATCTATGCCTGCGGTTGCTTTTGTAGATAGAACACAATTTAGGGCTGCTGTAAAGCAGGAAAGAAGAGTAGAATTTGCTTTAGAAGGGGAAAGATTTTTTGATTTGGTAAGATGGAATGATGCTGTAACTGTATTAGGGCCTTTAGGTTATACTAATCGTTGCAGATTTTATCCAATACCACAGCCGGCCATCGATAAATCTGCCGGTAAGTTGATACAAAATCCAGAATGGTAAAAATTCATCAATAATTTAAAAAAAATAACATGAAACAAATAGCTAATTTAATTAAAACAGGCTGCTGCTTTTTGGTATTAACACTAACAATACTTAGCTGCCAAAAAATGAATAATCCTGCCTTAGGTGATTTTCCGAGAGATGCTAATGTACCTGGTGGTCCATTAAAATTTTATGCCGCTTTTGATGGCACAACTGCAGATCCATTAATGAATGCTGTGGATAGTATACGGGCTAATTTTGCTGCTGAAAATCCGCTTACTACCGTAGATGGGGTGAGAGGTAAAGGTATAAGAGGCGTTAATAAAAAATACATCAGATATACAAAACCAAACGATTGGGCAAAATTTGCAGAAAGTTTTACCATTGCTTTTTGGTTTAAGAGAGATGGGCAAACAAAAAATAATACTGGCACCAATGGCCCGGAATATCCATTTAGTTTTAAAAGCAGTAACGGACACTGGTCTGGCGGAAGTACATTCTTGATAATAGAAGGTAATAACGCTGCTTGCGCTGTAAAAATGATGATTGCAGATAAGAATGTTAATGATAACTGGTTTACCTGGGAGAATAATAATACTATCGCCGGTTTATTAGATAATCGCTGGCATCAAATGTCGCTTGTTTACAGTGCTGCAACGAGTGGGATAACATTATATATAGATGGCGTTGCTAACAGCATTGTACCTAAATGGGGTAATCATGGTAAAATAAACATTGATGATGCTAAAATTAGTGAGTTGAGAATTGGTTGTGGCCCTCAAACAAACTTCGATTCCGATGATTGGTTATCTTCTTCCTGGAAGGGTGAGCTTGATCAATTTAGAATGTACAGTATTGCCTTAACAACAGCAGATGTGCAGGCATTATTTAACGGTAAACAGTAAAATTGTCTCAAATTATTTATAGTAGTAGAAAAGCATAAGTTGTAAAAAAGGGCTAAGCAATTATTGTTTCAGCCCTTTTTTACTTTTAGGCTTGGTTTAGTAGCCATCTTCTTGCCTAAATGTTACAATGCAATAAAGAGAAAGATTTCTGGCTATCTTTTGGGCGAAAAACCAGAGAACTATTTTGATGAAAAAAAATGTTCATAAATGTTTAGTTGTAGTAGTGGGAAACCACAGTAGCGTTTCAACTGCAAAACCCGGGTTTATTGGATAATATATAGAATGTTATTATGATTAAGATTTTTGTAAATGGAGCCAAAGCTTTTTGTTTAAGTGCACTCTTATTTTCATGTATAACAAGTTGCAGTAACAAAAACAACTATCTTTTTATCAATCTTACTCCGGCACAAACCAATATTACATTTACCAATAAGCTGGAAAACAAAGAGCTCTTCAATATTCTTTACTACCTCTATTATTACAATGGCGGCGGTGTGGCCACCGGAGATATTAACAACGATGGATTGCCTGATATTTATTTTACAGCCAACAGTAAAGGCAACAATAAACTCTACCTCAACAAGGGCAATTTTGAGTTTGAAGATATAACAGTTAAAGCAGGTGTAGCAGGAAGTGCAGATTGGTGTAGCGGTGTAACCATGGCAGATGTTAACGGTGATGGTTTTCTGGATATTTATGTTGCTGCCATTAGCCGGCATCATGGATTAAAAGGCCACAACGAGCTTTTTATCAATGATGGCAAGGCACATTTTACAGAAAGCTCAGCTCAATATGGCTTAGATTTTAGTGGCTTTACAACCCAAACAGCTTTTTTTGATTATGACCATGATGGTGATTTGGATTGCTATGTTCTAAACCAATCTCAACAGCCTAACAGCAATATTGTAGATACCAGTAATAGAAGGAAATATGACTCCTTAACAGGCGACAGGCTTTACCGAAATGAGATGAATGTTGATGCAAAAAAATTTGTGGATGTTTCGGCAACTGCAGGCATTCTTCAAAGTAGCCTTGGCTATGGCCTTGGCCTCGCTGTTGCAGATATCAACAACGATGGTTGGGAGGATATTTACATAGGCAACGATTTTCATGAAAATGATTATTACTATGTAAATAATGGTAACGGAAGCTTTACAGAAAGTGGTGCTAAAGCTTTTAAGCATTACAGCAGATTTAGTATGGGTAATGATGTGGCAGATTACAACAATGATGGCCAACTCGATATTATTACAATGGATATGTTGCCGCAAGATGAAAAGGTGTTGAAAACTTATGGCAGCGATGAAAATGCTGATATCTATAAGTTTAAACTTATAAAAAACGGGTTTCAATATCAATACTCAAAAAACTGTTTACAACGTAACAATGGCAATGGTAGCAGCTTTAGCGAAACTGGTTTATTGAGTGGCGTATCGGCTACCGATTGGAGTTGGTGCCCCTTATTTGTAGATTTTGATAATGATGGCAATAAGGATTTATTTGTATCAGGTGGTATAGTAAAACGTCCGGTAGATTTGGATTATATCCGTTATGTAAGCGACCTTGTAATGAAAGGGGATCTTAACAAAACAAATGCTTACGATAAAGAAGCTATTGAAAAAATGCCCGACGGCAGCTCTCATCCGTACCTTTTTAAAGGTGATGGAAATATTAGCTTTAAAGATGTGAGCAATGAATGGGGTACCGCCCAAATGAAAGGTTATTTTACTGGTGCCGCTTATGCTGATTTTGATAACGATGGCAATGTAGATGTAGTAATAAATTGCCTGAATGCTACTTCTATGATTTTAAAAAACAAGGCGCCTAAAAAAAACCAGCTTTCCGTTTCATTTAAGGGAGATGATTTAAATAGTTTTGGCATTGGAGCCAAAGTGTATTTATTTAAACAACAGCAGCTACAATACCAACAACTTATGCTTACAAGAGGTTTTCAATCTTCTTCAGAAGCAAGGTTGCATTTTGGCCTTGGTGAAGCAACCACTGTTGATAGTTTGCTGGTAGTTTGGCCAAACCAAACCTATCAGGTGCTCAAAAATGTTGCAGTCAATAAGGCACTAACCTTACTGCAAAAAAACGCCGCAGGAGTATTTAATTACAATCAATATTTTAAACCAATACCGGCCTTTATCTATGCTATTAATGATAAAATAAAGAATACCTGGCAACACAGAGAAAATGATTTTGACGATTTTAACGCACAGTATTTAATACCTCATGCAGAAAGTACAAGAGGGCCCAAAATTGCTGTTGCAGATGTAAATGCTGATGGGCTTGATGATATGTATGCCTGCGGTGCAAAGGGGCAGCCCGGTACACTAATGATACAGCAAAAGAACGGCTCATTTATACCGGCAGATACGGCTGTATTTAATAAAGATGCTGCCAGCGAAGAGGTGGATGCCTTATTTTTTGATGCCAACGGTGACGGTAAGCCCGATTTGTATGTTGTAAGTGGTGGTAATGAATTCACCGGAAAAAACGAAGCCCTGCCAGACAGATTGTACCTCAATACCGGCAATGGCCATTTTATAAAATCTGTAAGTTTGTTGCCAGCAATTTTTGAAAATAAATCTTGCATAACTGTAGCAGATATTGAAGCCGATGGCGACCTGGATGTTTTTGTAGGAAATCTTGCCAATGCCAATGCTTATGGCTTGCCGCAAACATCTTATTTGTTGCTGAATGATGGAAAGGCAAATTTCTCCATTGCCGATATAAGTACCATAGCATTAAACAATATTGGTATGGTAACCGCTGCCGCTTTTGCTGATATAAATGCCGATGGTTTAAAAGACCTGGTAGTAGCTGGTGAATGGATGCCCCTTACCATCTTTATCAATAAAAAGGGCAGGTTTGAAAAAACAGAAATTCCTTTTTCAACAGGCTTATGGCAAACTATTTTTATTGATGATGTAAATTCAGATGGTAAGGCAGATATTTTAGCCGGCAACTGGGGCTGGAATAATAAATTTTGGAGTGGTAAAAATGGCCCTATAAAATTGTATGTCAGTGATTTTGATAAAAATGGCAAAACAGATCAGTTGCTTTCTTACACTTCTGGTGCTGTTGAATATCCTTTTCTGTCAAAAGACGAAATAGAACGCCCATTGCCGGTGCTTAAAAAACATTACCTGTTGTATGCAGACTATGCAGGCCTGCCTATGAAAGATGCTTTTTTTGGATTTGTAGAAACAGTAAAACCAATAATGGCAGAGCGGCTTGGCTCTGTAATTTGTTATGGAGATGGTAAAGGAAATTTTGATATGGCAGATTTACCGGCAGCACTTCAACTGGCACCCATATTTTCTTTTCAAAAAATAAATACCCTGCAGGCTGTTGAAAATGTATATATAGCTGGCGGCAATTTCTTTGATGTAATACCTTACGAAGGCAGGTATGATGCCCAGCCATTGGCCATTTTTGGCGTGAATAAGAATAGGGAGATTCAGTATTTTCCACAGCCAGTTTTAGCGGCCATGAACGGCCAATTCAGAGATTTAAAATACATAAACACAAATAATGAAGGCAGGGTATTGGTGGCAGCAGGCAATAACCAGGGATTATTGTTTTTTGGCAGCAAAAAATAAGATTGCAAATTTTAATATAAAGTTTTACACCAATCATTTACCATATTTTTAAAACAGTTACAATGGCTCGTATTTATATTTTTTACTTTTTGCTGGTAAGTATGGTAGCTGCTTGTGGCAAAGGGTCGTCGCCAACACCGGCCCCTCCAACACCACCGGTGGTGCCACCTCCTGCGTTAATCGCTTTGCTTGTAAAAATTAATAACGAAACTTTAGTGGATGCAAACAGGTACAATGTAGCGTTGAATGCAGTTGTTAGATGCTCTTTTACAGCACCAGTTAACAGGGCAACAGCCACTGCCAACATTAGCTTTGCAGAAAACTCAGGTGCGCCGCTTAATTTTGCTATTGTTTACGAAAATGGTGATAGTACCATTGTACTGCAACCCGCTGCCCCTTTAAAAAACATTACCCAATACAAGGTTACTATTTTTACTGGTTTAAAGTCTGTTGCCGGGGCAGGCTTATCAATGCAAATGTTTGCAAACTTTTTCACTAAAATTGATTCTACGGCTAAGTTCCCAACCATTTCAGATAATGCCTTACTGGATTTGGTACAGCGCCAAACATTTAAATATTTTTGGGATTTTGCACATCCGGTTAGTGGCCTTGCAAGAGAAAGAAATACTTCCGGCGAAACGGTTACCTCAGGTGGTTCTGGTTTTGGTGTTATGGCTATTCCTGTTGCCATTAATCGCTCCTTTATAAGCAGGGCAGAGGGGCTAGCAAGAATGAAAAAAATAGTTGACTTTTTAAAAAATACGGCTCAAAAATTTCATGGCGCTTTTCCCCATTGGTTGAATGGCACTACCGGCATTGCTGTAGCCTTTAGCACAAAAGATAATGCTGCCGATCTGGTAGAAACATCTTTTTTGATAGCAGGCCTGTTAACAGCAAGGCAATATTTTAATGATGCCGGTGCAGAGGAAACAGCCTTACGCAACGATATCAATTCTATATGGAATAATGTAGAATGGGATTGGTTTAGAAAGAACAATGAAAATGTATTGTACTGGCATTGGAGCCCTGCTTATACCTGGGAGATGAATTTGCCCATCCGTGGCTGGAATGAATGCCTGGTCACCTATATATTGGGCGCATCGTCCACCACACACAGCATTCCAAAAGCTGTTTATACAAGTGGTTTTGCAGGCAATAACAACTTTATAAATGGCAATTCTTACTATGGTTTTCAGTTGCCGCTAGGTGAAGAAAAAGGTGGTCCGTTGTTCTTTTCGCACTATTCCTTTTTAGGCATTAATCCTACCGGACTAACAGATGCCTATGCCAACTATGCCACACAAACAAAAAATCATTCACTCATCAATTACACCCATTGTAGATTAAACCCCAATAATCAATTTGGTTATAGCCAGGATTGCTGGGGACTTACCGCAAGCGATATTCAAAATGGCTACACTGCCAGTTCACCTACAAACGATATTGGTGTAATTGCACCTACTGCTGCCTTATCTTCTTTTCCCTACACACCGGAAGAATCCATGAAAGCACTCAAATTTTTCTATTATGTACTGGGCGATAAAATATGGAAAGAGTATGGCTTTACAGATGCTTTTGCATTAAAGAATACCTGGTTTGCCGATTCATTTTTAGCTATTGACCAGGGCCCAATTATTGTAATGATAGAAAATTACAGATCAGGCTTAATTTGGAATTTACTCACTAGTTGCCCGGAAGTAAAAACAGGTATGCGGGCATTGGGATTTACAGCACCTTATTTATAAAGCCTATGTCATTAAAAATCATCATCCGCTCATTTATTAGCTTTTTTATGCTGCTGATTTCGTTGGGCATAGTTGCGCAAAATAATTCAACTGCTGCTGCAAGGCCTCTAGATCTTTCAGATTCCGCCTTGCTCGATCTGGTTCAAAAGCAAACCATCAACTATTTTATTGATGGGGCAGAACCAGTAAGCGGTATGGGCAGAGAACGTATCCACCTGGATAATGAGTATCCTGAAAAAGATCAAAACATTGTAACTAGCGGCGGCAGTGGTTTTGGTGTAATGTGTTTGATAGTTGCTATGGAAAGAAAATTTATCACAAGGGAAGATGGTGTACGGAGGCTGGAAAAAATTATTCATTTTCTTGAAACTGCCGATCGCTTTCATGGTGC
>JBBQTZ010000110.1:0-14088 GCA_038234405.1 Chitinophagales bacterium | reverse complement strand
AGAATAATATTTAAAAATGAATAAAAAAGCCTCTTAAATTTTTAAGAGGCTTTTATATTTTATATACGCTAATGTGTCTTTTATTAAATTATAACTTGTGTTTATTGAAATAGTCAGAATAAAATTCAATAAAAATGCTTTTTTTCAATAAAAAAATGTAGTATTGTGTACAATAAGTAACATATTTTTAATCATAATTAGTAAACTAAATTTTAAATCATGAAAAAAATAGGACTAAAAGAAGTAATTCCATTTGCAGCATTAGCGGCAATAGCTATTGGAAGTTTGTTTTTCCCTACCGGGGAAGTATTTGCTGATACATCTAAGTATGTAACGGGTGATATCACCTGGGTATTAGTAGCAACCGCTTTAGTTTTTTTAATGACACCAGGGCTTGCTTTTTTTTACGGAGGAATGGTAAATCGTAAAAATGTAATCAGTACAATGATTAAAAGCTTTGTTGCAGCAGGTATTGTAACGGTTCTTTGGCTTACTGTTGGTTACGGTATGTCGTTTGGTACATCAGTTGGTGGTGTAATTGGTAATCCGCTATCGCATTTATTTTATACAGGGGTAGTTTCTGGTGCGCCCTGGTTTGGTGGGCCTACCATTCCTTTAACCTTATTTTCTTTATTTCAATTAATGTTTGCAATTATTACGCCTGCTTTGGTTGTAGGTGCTGTTGCGGAAAGAGTAAAATTCACCTCTTACATTTTGTTTATTGTAATGTTTTGTATTTTTATTTATTTTCCTGTATGCCATTGGGCATGGCATCCGGATGGATTTTTATTCAAAATGGGTGTGCTGGATTTTGCTGGCGGAACGGTTGTACATATTACAGCAGGTTGTGCAGCTTTAGCTGGTGCAATTGTGTTGAAAAGAAGAAAAGTTCATATTGATAAAATAGAAGCTCATCCTGCAAACGTACCTTATGTATTAATAGGTACCGGCTTGCTTTGGTTTGGTTGGTTTGGATTTAATGCAGGGTCTGCTTTAGGTGCCAATACACTAGCTGTTTCTGCATTCGCTACTACAAATATTGCTGCGGCTACCGCAGGTTTATCATGGATGTTTTTTGATGTAATTCGTGGAAAAAAACCTTCTGTACTTGGCTTTTGTATTGGTGCAGTTGTAGGTTTGGTTGCCATTACGCCAGGTTCTGGCTATGTAGGTATTGCACATAGTGCTTTTATTGGATTTGTTGCTGCAATCATTTCCAATCTGGCGGTTTCTGTTCGTACAAAATCAAAGGTTGATGATACGCTTGATGTATTCCCTTGCCATGGTATTGGTGGTATGGTAGGTATGTTAATGACTGGTATATTTGCAAGCAAAGCTGTTAATTCTGCTGGTGCAGATGGTTTATTTTTTGGAAATCCCACTTTGTTACTTACTCAATTTAAGGGTATGATCATTGTGGCATCTTACAGCTTTTTGGTAGGTTGGTTAATTTTTAAATTTCTTGATATTATCAATCCTATCAGGGTTTCATTAGATGATGAAAACACTGGTCTCGATGAATCTCAACATGGTGAGCAATACACACAAGGTACTTTATTAGTGAAGAATGGTGTTTTAGAAGAAGTAGTAAAAGTTTCTTAAAATCATTTCTATACACATATTTAAAAAACCCCTGATTTACATTAGTAAATCGGGGGCTTTTTTTATTTTCTTTATAGTAAAATGTACTTGTAAAAATTCAATAGTAAAATTTTTTTCAAGATAAAAGTAAAAAAATGCAAAAAAATGATAAATATAGTTCAGTGTTTAACAAATTTTAAATCTATTCTTCCATTCTCTAAATAGAAAATTACCAGTTTTGCTGGTAACTTTTTAAAATAGCAGCTCTTGTTTAATCAATTTGTTTTAACGTAATTCCAAATATTTTTTTAATCTAATTATTGATTTTTCTCCGTTCTGTATTTTTTTTAGCGGTTTCCAAATCCTGCCTGTAAAGTGACTCCCACCATACACTTTTTATATTTTACAGATGTATTCTGTGTCAATATTATAATTACCCTCTTTATTTATTAAGTAAAAACAATTGTTCAGCGTATCTAAAACACTGTTTACAGATTTTAATTCTGCAAATAATAATCTGCTTATGATTTTTTGTTTGTTTTATGTTCCAGCAATTCAACTTTATGTTGTAATTCTAAAAATTTATCACCTTTTCTTGTTAATAATAACTAGCAATAAACATGCAAAATAAAAATATTATAATTAAAAGTATCACCGTTTTGTAAATATGCAAATTTTTTGCAAAGAGTTAAAAACACAATAATTAAGAATTATTTTATAAATTTTTTAGAAATGGTCACTTATTTATAATTTTTAATGTAAACATGCTATATTATAATATTCCAGTTTTATTTTTCCTTTTAGCTCAAAAAATGCCAAATTGTTTGATTAATTCTTAATACAATGAACTTTTATTTAAGAAAAAACAAAAAATTCCAACAATTTACAAATATTACAAAAAATTAAATAA
The DNA here is from genome assembly GCA_038234405.1 of Chitinophagales bacterium. Lineage (GTDB taxonomy): Bacteria > Bacteroidota > Bacteroidia > Chitinophagales > Chitinophagaceae > Ferruginibacter. The sequence continues at coordinate 11,597 of JBBQTZ010000110.1, read as the reverse complement.
AAGGAATTGGATTAATTTAGGGTATAAATCATTATTTTTACACCAGTATATTAATATTAAATAAAAATACAAATTGTCCTTTATCCTTTGAATACTTTTTTATAACGAACGCTTAGTCATTTTGAAAGTTAATTTTTTCACGGCTGTTTATTCATAACTAACTATTAAACTAAAAAAAAATGACAAAAAAAATTTTCGCAGTTGCCTCAATTATGCTCGCTTTTTATTCGGTTACTGCACAGGAAACCACTAAAACGGCCACCAAGAAAGCGGCTCTGCTAGCTACCTCTTCAGACCTTTCAGAAGATTCAACAAAAACTTTAACAATTTCAGGTGGTTTGGATGCTTATTATCGGTATAATCTTTCAAATAAATTTGTAAATAATAATACAAGTTTTACCGGATCTCAACGTTCTTTTGAATTGGGTATGGCTACAGTAAGATTAGATGCCTCAGCTTTATCTGGTAAAGTTACTGCTACGGTTGATTTAGGTTTTGGCCGAAGAGCAGAAGATTTTTCTTATAATGATGGTGTATCTCTCGGTAAAAATGGCTTTGCTTCTCTATCTAATATAAAACAGGCTTATGTAACTTATGCTCCTTCCTCAACAGTTAAACTTACTGCGGGTAAATTTGCTACACATGTAGGGTACGAGCTTGTAGATGCACAGCTAAACAGAAATTACAGCATGTCTTACATGTTTACTAATGGACCATTCTTTCATACAGGCTTTAAAGCTGATATCACTGCCGGCCCGGTAGGGTTTATGGTAGGTGTAACCAATTACACAGATCAATCCTCAGCTACCAATAATGTAAATAGTATTATTGCACAGGTAAGTGGCGGAAGCTCTAATGGTAAAGTAAAAGCCTATTTAAATTATGTAGGTTCTTTTGGTTCTAAATCTTTATCAATACCAGGTTCTTTAAAAAGCCTAAGTCAGTTAGATTTAGTTGTTAATGGCACCGTTTCTTCAACTTTTGGTATTGGTTTTAATGCAACAGTACAAAGCCGTAAAACCAATGTTGATCCAACAAGTGGTAGCTGGTGGGGTTCTGCGGTTTATTTAAATTTTGATCCAACTTCAACTTTTGGTATCACATTGCGTAGTGAATTGATTGGGGATAATAAAAGAATATATTTTTCAAATACAAAGAGCATTTTCGCAAATACTTTGTCATTCAACTTTAAAGCTGGTCCGTTAACTATTATTCCAGAATTAAGAGTTGAAAATGCAAATGCTGCTATTTATTCTAAGAAAGACGCTACACTTACTAAATCAACCGCTACGGCTTTAGTTGCTGTGGTTTACAAATTCTAATAATATTTCCGTTAGCACGGATAAGTTTTTATAAATATTGCGATTAGCTTATCGTTAATCAAACCTAATTACTTTTTTTCATATAGCAAGCAATCGTTAAGCCCCTCCATTTTTATGGAGGGGCTCTAATTTAACAGACTAACTATATGATTCACTAATTCAATTTAACATTCATTAAATTATCAATTTTTAATTACTTATTATGGTAAACTTATTAAGGTGCTTTACCCAATTCAAACAGTAATTATTCTTGCTTACTCAAATATTTTAGTCGTTTTGATTACCCCGTTTTCTTTTGATGTATTTATATAATTCCATCCAAATTACAGATAAAAAACCTGCAGCAACACTGAGAATGATTTCTCTTGTATCTGGTATTTCAAATTTAAAAAAATGGCTAATAACCGGCACAAACAAAATGATAGCCATTAATAAAATAGTTATCAATAAAATGCCTGCCAATAAACTGTTTTTGTGTTTAAGGGTTTCAATTATTGAGTAATAAAAGGATCTGTTAACAAGGGTTAAAAAAATATTTGCAGAAATAAGCGTTATAAAAACCATTGTTCTGGTAGTATTTTCATTATGGCCATAATACACTGCGTATTGATACATAGCTAAGTTGGCGGCTGTAATAGCAAGGCCTTGAAATATGCTGATTTTTAACTCTTTCCACTGTAAAAAAATGTTACTAAATGGCCGCGGTGCTTGTTGCATTAGATTTTTCTCCATTGGCTCATTTTCGTAAATGATTGAGCAGGTTGGCCCCATAATTAGTTCTAGAAATATTACATGTACAGGTGTAAATATTGAGGGATACATCCACCCAAAAACCAGTGGTAAAAATACCGTCAATATAATAGGAATATGTATTGATATGATATATTGGATCGCTTTTTTTAAGTTACTGTAAATTCTTCTGCCCATGGCAATGGCATCTACCATTTTACCTAAATCATCATTTTCTAAAATAAGGGATGAAGCATTTTTGGCAATCTCCGAACCTGCAATGCCCATTGCTATACCAATATGTGCAGCTTTTAATGCCGGCCCATCATTTACGCCATCCCCCGTCATAGCTACTATTTGTTGCTGGTTTTTTAAGGCGTTAATAATTTTAAGTTTAGCTTCGGGAAACATTCGGGTAAAAATGTTTGTTTGCATTACTGTTTTTTCAAGTTCTCCATCTGTAAGTTGCATTAGTGCCTCTCCATCAATTGCTGTATCAGCGTCTTTAAACCCAATTTGGCGTGCAATTGTTTGGGTAGTAGCTTTTGTATCGCCGGTAATTATTTTTACTTTAATACCAGCCTGGTAAAACTTATTAAATACTTCCTTTATGTTTTTCTTTGGCGGATCGTAGAATGATACAAGTCCTGTAAATTCGAACTCATAATCATCTTGATTATCCAAAAAGTCCTTGCCACTGTACGTTGATTTTCCCACTCCTAAAACACGATAGCCATGTTGCGTTAAATGCAAAAATTGTGCTTCAATCTTTTCTTTTTCTGAACGGGTAAGTTTACAGCATTGAATGATTTTTTCGGGGGCACCTTTACAGGCAATGATTCTTTTACCTTCTTTATTTTCAAAAATATGTGTCATCATTGGAGGTCTTCCGCCAAGTGGGTACTCATGTATCATGTTGAAATTTTTCCGTTCATCTGCTAAAGCTATTTCTTTATATGCGGCATGCAGCGCTATTTCCATTGGATCAAAAGGAAGTGGTTCACTTGCAAACATAGCTGTTTCAATAAGATCAAGGACATCTTTTTTAGCTTCTGTATACTGTTGATAAAGCTTACCATTTTTTTGATTGTACAATGGTGCAAGTTGCATATTGTTTTCAGTAATAGTGCCTGTTTTATCTGTACAAATTACTGTGGCACTGCCCAATGTTTCAACAGTTTTTGTTTGCTTTACAATAATGCCCATTTTCATTAAACGCCAGGCACCAAGGGCCATAAACGTACTGAGGGCAACCGGAATTTCTTCTGGTAATATGGACATAGCCAAAGTGAGTGCTTTTAGCAAACTGCCAATTACATCACGGGGAGAAGATTGGAAATAATTAATTCCCCATACCAGTAAAAATATGATGCTGCCTGCAATTGCCATTCTTTTTACAAAATTGCCAATTTGTACTTGCAGAGGTGTTTGCTCTTCCTTTATTTCTTGTAGTGATTTTCCTATTTTACCAAGTTTTGTGCTATCGCCAATTTGAGTAACCGTACCAATGCCCATACCGGTGGCAACCAACGTACCCATGTAAATTTTACATTCATTTTCAACTTTGCTTTTTTGTACACTTTGCGATTCGCCTGTTAAAATAGATTCATTTACGGTAAAATCGTTGGAGTAAATAATGGTAGCATCTGCTGTAATTGAAGAGCCCTCTTCTACAATGATTGCATCATCTATTACTACAGCAGCACTATTAATCTCAATAATTTTACTTTCTCTTATAACTTTACTTTTGGGCTGTGATAATTTTTTTAAAGCAGCCAGCGCATTTTTACTTTTAGACTCCTGGTAAAGCGATATGGCTGATACTAATACTATAGCAGATACCATAAAAATCCCTTCCGATAACTGTCCGGAAATAAAGTAAATAATACTGGCTGCAACCAAAAGAATAAACATCGGTTCTTTTACTGTGTTGAGCAGTGCAACTAGCCAGCCATTTTTTTCTTCACTTTTCAATTCATTACTGCCATGTTTTTCTCTGGAAGCAAGTACTTCTTTTTCGCTAAGGCCTTTAATTTTTATTGGTAATTCTTCCATATAATATATTTCAGATATTGAAGGTACTCAATAAAACAGGCCTGCTATTCTTCAAAATCAATAAACCCTCCGGTTTACATAAGAATCGTCTTATTAACTGACCATAATCAGTTTTAATAGTTTGTTTTTTTTCTAACCAATATTTTTAAAAAAATTATGGTGCTTAATTTTTCTAATGCAGCACTATTTAGCCTAAAACTTAGGACAAAATAAAAGCCCCGATGATTTACCATCGGGGCTTTTAGCTATTATAATTATTTGTTTTTGCCTACTTAATTGTATTGTTGTTGCTCATTTTTGTCATGGTTTCAATCTGTGCTTTTCTGTTGCTTTCAATTTTATCATGATGCAATTTTGCAAGGGTAGGGGCTATTACCAATGATACAATACTCATCAATTTAATAAGAATATTCATAGAAGGGCCAGATGTATCTTTAAATGGATCACCAACAGTATCACCCGTTACAGATGCTTTATGTGGTTCAGATTTTTTATAATACATTTCTCCATTTATTTCAACGCCTTTTTCAAAAGATTTTTTTGCATTATCCCAGGCACCGCCTGCATTATTTTGGAAAATACCCATCAATACACCACAAACAGTAGCACCGGCTAAAAACCCACCCAATACTTCCGGACCAAATACAAACCCAATAAAAATAGGTGTAAGTAAAGTAATGGCACCGGGCAGCATCATTTTTTTTAAGGATGCTTCAGTAGAAATAGCCACACATTTATCGTATTCCGGCTTGCCAGTACCTTCCATTATACCTGGTATGGTTCTAAACTGTCGGCGAACTTCCTCTACCATTGCCATGGCTGCTTCACCTACTGCACGGATGGCTAGTGAAGAAAAAATAAATGGTATCATTCCTCCTACAAACAAACCTGCCAATACATCTGCATGATAAATATCAATACCATCAATACCTGCAATACCTACAAATGCTGCAAACAAAGCCAATGCTGTAAGTGCAGCAGAAGCAATGGCAAACCCTTTTCCACTAGCTGCTGTAGTATTACCAACGGCATCTAAAATATCTGTTTTCTCCCTAACATTTGCTGGTAATTCACTCATTTCTGCTATGCCACCTGCATTGTCTGCTATTGGTCCAAATGCATCTATAGCCAATTGCATAGCTGTAGTTGACATCATACCTGCGGCTGCAATAGCCACACCATATAATCCTGCACATGCAAAAGAACCATAAATACCACCTGCTAATACAATAATAGGTAATAAAGTACTTTCCATACCTACAGCCAAGCCTCCAATAATGTTAGTAGCATGCCCCGTAGCAGATTGACGAATAATACTCATTACCGGACGTTTGCCCATTGCAGTGTAATATTCAGTAATAATACTCATTAATGCACCCACTACTAAACCTACCATGATAGCGCCAAATACACCAGTTTTTGTAAAATCATGTCCACGCAAAGTCATGGTATCTGGTAATAAAAAATTTACCAAAAAGTAACAGCCAAAGGCAGTTAACACCATTGAACCCCAGTTGCCCATGTTTAATGCGTTTTGTACTTTATGCGTACTTAACCCTGCGCTCTCAGAAATGCGAACAAAGAAAGTACCAATGATAGAAAAGATAATTCCCATTGCAGCAATTAGCATTGGTAATAGGATTGGCGATAAACCTCCAAAAGCATCTCCGGTTGCTGTGGTTTCTCTTCCTAAAACCATGGTAGCCAAAACAGTAGCCACATAACTTCCAAAAAGATCGGCACCCATACCGGCCACATCCCCTACATTATCACCCACATTATCTGCAATAGTAGCAGGGTTACGAGGGTCATCTTCCGGGATACCAGCTTCTACTTTACCAACTAAGTCTGCGCCTACATCGGCGGCTTTGGTGTAAATACCACCACCAACACGGGCAAAAAGCGCAATAGATTCTGCACCTAAAGAAAATCCTGTAAGTATTTCAATAGCTTTTTCAAGTGCCAATCTGTATTCTTCAGAGCCATTGGGGTAATGGGCTACAAAAGTCATGTACAAAATAATGAATAATCCTCCCAAACCAAGCACCGCTAAGCCTGCAACACCCATGCCCATTACACTACCACCGGTAAATGAAACAGATAATGCTTTGCTTAAACTTGTACGGGCAGCCTGTGCTGTACGAACATTTGCTTTGGTGGCTATTTTCATACCGATAAAACCAGCCAATGCACTAAAAAACGCACCCAACACAAAGGCAACTGCTATACTCCAGTGGCTATTAGCATTGCTGTAGCCCATAATACCCAGCAAAAGCGCACCAATTAATACAAAATAAGCTAGTATTTTGTATTCTGCTTTTAAGAAAGCCATTGCACCTTCCGCAATATAAGTGCTGATTTCTTTCATGCGTTCGTTACCTGCATCTTGCTTAGATACCCAGGCAAACTTGATAAATGTGTACAAAAGGCCTACTATGCCTAGTGCAGGTACTACGTAAAACAACTTGTCCATATTGAATTTTTTGTTAAAATTTAAGGGTGGCAAAAATAGGGTAAATGATGGAAAAATGGCGTAATACCTGTTTTGAAATTGTTTTTTTTACCGATAAACAAACCATCAAAAGCTAATTGCATCATAAAAGTATCCTTTTGGTTATTTTGTATTGGGTTTGTAAATTGTAATTCTTTAGGAGTAGCTTGTAATTTATTTTTCGAATTGCTATTTTTTGTATAAACTATTGCCATCATTGTACTTAACCAATAATTTGATAATAATCTTTTACTACTATTTACCTTACCCTAGATGCGAAAATGTTAAATGCAAAAGGGTTTACAGCAGTTATTAATTAATGTACTTACGGAAAATTTGAAAGCTTAAAAAGACTAAATCACATTTTTTAGAATAGATTTACAGTGAAACTACCTTATATAATGTACTACTCTTTTGCAAAAAAACCTTTAAGCTTATTTCTCAAATCCTTCGGCATTTCACAACGTTTCATATCAAGGGCTGTCATAAAGTAAAGAGTAACATCGCCAGTATTTAGTAGTTGTCCTTCTTCATTGTAGATTTCGTGGTGAAAAACAATTTTGTGGTGCAGTGGAAGTTCTTTTAAAATTGTTCTAACAGTTATAAGGTCTTCATAGCGGGCAGGCCGTAAAAATTTACTGTGAATATCTACTACCGGCATAATAACCCCACTTGCTTCAATTTCTTTGTAAGAATAATCTATTTGGCGTAAGGCTTCTGCTCTGCCTATTTCGTAAAATTGGGCGTAGTGTCCATGATAAACTACACCCATTTGGTCGGTGAGGGCATAATGTATTCTTATAGTTGTTTCTGTTGAAAACATGTAATTATGTATTTTTTGTAACTTATTTGCCAATTAAATTATCTATGCTAGCCTTGCCTGGCCCTACCAATAATATTACAATGTAACATCCAAGGTACAAGGCTGCTGTTTCTCCCTCGCCAAATATATCCATTTTATGAGCTTTGTATAAAGCTACGCTCATGGTTATTATAAGTGGAATTGCGGCTAGCCTTGTAAACAAACCTATTACTAAAAACAGTGAACAAAAAAATTCTGCAAACACCACTAATGCCAGCGACATTGTGCTTCCAATACCTAAAAAATTCATAAATTTTTCGTGCTTTTCGCCAAAATGAATCAGCTTGCTATACCCATGATTCATCATTAATACTCCAGCACAAATGCGTAAGAACGCCATCGCTGCATTTACAGCACCTGCGGTATACCTGGTAGAAAACAACTTTTTCATTGTAAGTAAAAGGATTTTATTGAAAAAAAGCTGTGGTTATAACAGGCATTGTATAATTTACTTTACCTTTTTGTTAACAGCACTGCGAATGTACATTCGTTTATGTTACGGTACTTATCCACTTATTAACAAACTACCTGAAATGGTGTTTGTACTGCCGCCAATATAGTTAATTTTACAAATGATTAAAAAGATGAATTACAGGGTTATGGTACAAAAATATTGGACGATAGTTGTTTTTTTACTCGTTTTTTCTTATCCTGCTTTTGCACAGGAAACACATGTATTTATTGATATTGAAAGAAAATTTAAAGAGGCTAAAGATTTATTTGTGCAGCAACAATATGCACTCGCTTACCCACTTTTGCAGTCGGTTAAAGAAGCTACCCCCGAAAACCAAAAAAGCAATGCCACCTACCTGCATGATGATGTTAATTACTATTATACAGTAAGCCGCCTTAAGCTACAATTAGAAGTGGCCGTTCAGGAAGCGGAGCAATATATTGAATGGGTAAACAATGCTCCCCGGGCTCAAATGATGAGCTATCACCTTGGTAAATATTATTTTGTAAAAGATGATTTTAAAAGAGCTATTTCCAATTACGAATTTGCAGGGCTCGATAACCTGAGTAATGAAGAAATAGCAGATGCAAAGTTTGAAATGGGTTACTGTTATTTTAACCTGAAAAATTTTGATAAAGCAAAGCCATTGTTCAATGAAATTCACCAATTGCCCGATAGTAAATATTATATTCAGGCAAATTATTACTACGGGTTTTTATGCTTTTATGAGCGTCGTTTTGATGAAGCACTTACTTCTTTCAGGTTAGTTGAAATGATGGATGACTACAAGGGTGTGGTGCCTTATTACATTGCAGAAATCTTTTATTTTCAGGGAAAAAAAGATGAAGCATTGCGCTATGGTGAAAGTGTTTTAAGCCGCGGCGGATTATTTTACGAAAAGGAAATGAGGCAATTGCTGGGTCAAATTTATTTTGAAAGAAAAAATTATAAAAAAGCATTGCCGCTGTTGGAATATTATGTAAACAACAGTAAAAAGGTAAGCAAAGAAGATTTGTATGAATTAAGTTATTGTTATTATGAGGGTAACCAGTACGGTAAAGCAATTGAAGGGCTAAAGCAATTGAGTAACGAAAAAGATTCTCTTGGGCAAAACTCCATGTACCTGCTAGGCGATTGTTATTTAAAAACTAATCAGAAAGCCAATGCACGCAGTGCTTTTCAGTTTTGCGCCACCAATAGCAGCAATAAGCAGCAGCAAGAAATTTCCCGGTTTAATTATGCCAAATTGAGTTATGAATTGGGCTATCAGGATATTGCACTTAAGGAAATGAAGCAGTTTACAACAGACTACCCAACGTCTGTTTATACTACAGAGGCAAAAGAAATACTGGTAAGTATGCTTGCTAATACCAATAATTTTTCGGACGCATTGGCCATGTATGAAGCTTTTGACAAGCCAACCCCTGCTATGAAAAAAGTTTATCCAAGAATATTATACGGCAAGGCAGTTGAATATATGAATGATCAGCAAATTGTGAAGGCAGAAGAATTATTTACAAAAATTATTCAATTGCCTGGCTCTTCAATTACTCCCTATGCCAATTTTTGGAAGGGAGAAATTGCTTACCGTACTGCCGTATATGATAATGCTATCCGCTATTTTGCTATTTATTTACAGAGTAATGCTGTTGCACAGGGAGAAGCAAATGCTACCAATGCTAAATATAATACAGGGTATAGTTGGTTAAAGAAGGAAATGTATACACAGGCATTAACCAGTTTTGAACCCATTGCCAAATCTAATATTACAGCCACTATGCTGGAGCAGGATGCATATATACGTAGTGCAGATTGTTACTTTATGGCCAAGGATTTTGGAAAAGCAAATGCTATGTATGATGTAGTGTTGAGCAATGCTTTACAGCAAAGTGATTATGCACTTTTTCAAAAAGCAATGATTGCTGGCGTTAAAAGTGCTACTGGTAAAATTACAATGCTTGGTAGTTTAGCAAGGCAATATCCACAAAGTAGTTTAGTGCCAGATGCCAATTTGGAAATTGCCAATACATATATGGCTGATGAAAAATTTACAGAGGCAATACCTTACCTGAAAAACATTATTGCATTAACCAATACCGGCCTTAAACCGGCTGCACATTTAAAGCTGGGTTTAAGTTTTTATAACCTTAATAAAAACAGTGAGGCATTGGCTAATTACCAACAATTAATTCAACAATACCCTCAGTCGTTAGAGGCGGAAGAAGCATTGGATAACATTAAAAATATTTATGTAGAGGAAGGGAAGCCAAATGAATATGTGGAACTAATGCGAAAGAGTGGGAAAAACATTACAGTATCCGAGGCAGATTCTATTACTTATACCGCGGCAGAGTTAAAATATAATAACAACGATTGTACTGCTGCCATTGCTGGGTTTAATAATTACCTGGCTCAATTTGCAACTGGTGCTTTTGCTTTGGAAGCCAATTATTTTAGAAGCGAATGTTATTCAAAAACTAAAGATTGGGCCAATGCTGTTGTTGGATACGGTTATGTAAACAGCAAAGGACTAAGCAAGTATTTTGAAAAAGCTTCGCTTGCTGCGGCAAGGATAAGTTATTTTGAATTGAAGGATTATGCCAACGCAAAAAAGTATTTTACCACAGTAAAAGCAGGTGCTGTAAACCAGGAAAACCTGCTGGAAGCATTGCGTGGATTGGTGAGATGCCAGTATCAATTAAAGGATTATGCAGAAGCTAATGAAACTGCTATAGAATTATTATCTAAAAAAGGAATTAGTACAGATGATAAATCTATTGCTTACCTGGTATTGGGAAAATCTTTACAGGTAAACAGTGGTTTTACAGATGCTATTGCAGCTTTTAAATCTTGTGCTGGTATTAATAAATCTGCCTGGGGTGCCGAGGCAAGGTTTGAAATTGCCAGTTGCCAGTTTAGTTTAAATAACTACACTGCTGCTGAAAAGGCCGCCCAGCTTGCCATAAGGGAAACAAGTAGTTACGATTATTGGGTAACCAAGTCGTATATTTTATTGGGAGATATTTTTTTACAGCAAAAAGACTATTTCAACGCAAAGGCTACTTACGAAAGTGTGGCGCAAAATTCGGCGATAACTGAATTGAAAACTGTAGCTCAACAAAAGCTGGAGAAAGCTAAAGAGGAAGAAAAAATTAGTTCAAAGATTTAAGCGGTTTATTGCTATGTGGAGACACTGACCAAGAATTAAATTTATGTGGTTTAGTAACTGGTAGGTGTACAAATTACCGTGAAAGTTTAACATAGCAAATGTTGTGGTAAAAGCTCAATAAAGATAAAAGTACAAGCGTAATTATTTATTTATTTTACTAAATGAAATAAATAACAAAATCATATTTACTCATGAAGTTGAGTATAGAAATATAGCCGGGTTCAAAAAAAAATAATAGCATTTACAAGAAAATAACATCAATACAATTTATGCATATCAATATAAAAATTGCTGGTTTTGTTGTAGTCTTTAACATGTTGGCAATAGCATGTTTTAGCCAGCAAAAAATGGATACAATCAGGCGCCAAAGTGTGGATATTACAAGCAGTTATAAACCTGTACTTCGCAATGCGGTTAAAATAAATTTTTCTGCTACCAACTTAAACGCTGATACTACCAAATCAATATCTGCTTATGATGTACCGGCTCAAAATCTTTTTTATAGCTATCAACCT
>JBBQTZ010000109.1:0-14146 GCA_038234405.1 Chitinophagales bacterium | reverse complement strand
TGTATTGTTTTCTTTCAAGAATATCAAAGCCGGTAGCTTGTAAATGGCCATTGGCTATTTTGCAAATCCACACATTCTTCCATGCCGGTGGAATGACTAAATTTTTTATCCGGTCAATAGTTATTTTATCATTTATTTTTTAGTTCCGGAAAAATAGGAAAATGATTTCCCTTTTTGCTTGCGTGAAAAACCCGGTTTATCACCAGGGGTGTAAATAAGGTTTGCTGCTTGTGCGCTCTTTGCCATATCATGCGCCACGGCCTGTATCGTTTTTTTAGCAATTTTTATTTTATCTGCAAGCACAGCCATCACGATCTAATCAATGGATTAATACGCATATTATTTTTGAAAGCAATAAAAAAGAGCGCAACGGAAATCTCTATTAATTTCCATTGCGCTTTCTTAAAGGTTGATGTTTTATCAACGAAAGGAAAATAAATTATATTCCTTTCGTTGGTCTTGTTACTCAGTGCTGACTTTCCAGTTGAGGCATGCATAGCCTTTTCTGATTCTCCATCACTTTCATCCATCATTTTTTTGGAGGATGTATTGTGCTTTGCATTTTCTTTTTCGCTGTGGGCGGGCTACTTTGGTTTAGTGCTGATTGGTTGTGCTGTATATTTTTGTCCATTTTTTTTAAACCTTTTAATAAAATCAAATACTATAAACCAATCGCTTGTAATTAAATAAATAGAAAAATTTTATTTATTAATCTTTGATTTAATATTTGTTAAAGCCTGTTCAATGCCATTTAATTGTTCCCCAATGAGTGGTTTACAGCTTTCAGGTATTAAAGAGTCATTTAAAACTAATTTGTATTCTTTTACAGCAGCTTCCTCTCCTGTAATACAAGCGTTTATAATGGCATCAACGTCTCCACTTGTGAAAGCCGATTTAACATCCATCCAAACACGATGCATTTTGCCTTTCATATCACCACCATTATCTTCTGCCTCGCCATTTAGCTGGTGTACCACTTCCCGTAACTGCGATGCGTAAACCGAACGATCATTTGCGTAAAGCAGGAAAGAACTTTTAATTGCAGCATCTTTCACATCCTTAGCTGCGTTTTCGTAACCTTCTTTACCATCTTCAGCAATAGTAATAAGATGATTTATTTTTTCGGTTGTATTTTGTTTGCTATTTTCCATTTTTTTATTTTTAAAGTTTTAAATATTACATAATTGTTTTTATAAATAATAAAGACGCTTATAATTGTGTATCATTACTTTGTAGCAATGGGGAGCAGATCCGGTCTTACACCAGAGGTTCTTACTTTTTTACTTTTTCTCCGTTTTGTTTTTTTTAATGTTAGCATTGTTTTTAAAAAAATCTGTATTATATTGTTGCGATTAATTTTTTAAGGGTTTACGTTTTTTTCTTCGCTTCGGGAACACAATCAGGTACTTTTTTACCCCCTTTAATTTTAGTACCAAGTTTTTTATAGCCCTTCCAGCAAGGGTCATCTTTTGCCTTAGCACTTTTTGTTTTTGTTGCCATAATTGATGATATTTAATTTATGAAGTGTACAATGTATAAATGCGGCAGCAATGAAAAATGATTATTGATTACTACCAGGCTTTAATCCTTATCTTCAAACATCTGCTCATCCGCAGGTTTTGTGTGAATATTTTCTGATAGTTTGTTCGTCGGTTTTAAATCTTCGTCTTTCCTATTCTCTTTACCCAAGTCAACTTCCTTTGCTGCAGATTTTATTTTAATTCCCCTTTCCCAATGCTCTTTCTCATTTAAATCAGCTTTATCCTGAGGTTGAATATTTTTGTCCATTTTTTTTTATTTTTACTTATGAAGTTGAAAACAGCAAAATTCAATTTTTTATTGAATTTTAAATGAGATCATATTTAATTAAATTTATCTAAATCTTAATATCAGTTTTAGTAAATCAGTTAGATACCGTTATGTAAAGCTGAGATAATTAAAGGTGAAAATGTTACACATTTAGAGAAATGAGTTACAACATTCACTCATTTTTTGCAGGCTTATACCATTTGTGATTATCGATTTTTCTTTTAACATATAGCCTCACAACAGGCGATGGTAACTAACTGTTTTTAGTTTCCACCTTTTTTGGTTTTTTGCCAATTAATGCATGTTAATATATATTGCTTTATTCAGCTCTTTGTTACTCTTGTATTTTGCTTTTTGTGTTTCAATGAAAAATATATTTTTTATTTGGGGAAGATTAATTATTTAATTTTCTGAATCGTAATCCTATTCCACCACCAAAGCATTGTTCAATTACATGGTACAGGCTCATTGATGCTCAAATTAATTTTATAAGAGATAATTGCTGGATAATGCTATCATAGCGAATTTTTATTTTAAATATACGCTTACGAACCAAGCCATCTTTTCATGTTGGTCCATCAGAACAGCAATAAAGTCTAAAGCACAAGAATCGTAGTATTTTTCTACCAATTGATTAATTTTTCGTTTAAAAAAAATGATAATGCTTTCATGGTCTTTAATTATTTCTTTTTTATAAATTGTTAACAATTATTTACATTCTGACTCATTTCTATAAGATTTTTTAAATTTAAAAAAGACCTTAATGCATACGGAGTGTAATGCCTCAGCAAACGGATGTGTTTAGCAACACTGTTTATAAATTCATCAATCTCTTCAAACTGCGGTTCAATAGTTTTATGCACGCTGTAAAAGTCCGGGCCTTCAGTATTTCAATGCGCATTTATGGTTTTGTGTACAAAATTTATTTTTTTGCTAAAAGTTTGTACAGGGTATTTACAACTTCCAGTGTATATTTTTTACTGATCAATATATGTTTTAATATTTTCTTTTTTATTCTTTTTTTATCAGTTTTTTAAATAAAAAACAGCGGTTGTTTTTTTATAATAGCAGGAAGGTTGAGTAATAGGTAACTGTACTAAAAAGTTGAGTTAGTTAAAGTCTGTAAATATTACACAATAAAACAAATAGTTTATATTATTCACACCTTTTGTAAGTGTATGAAACGTAAACAATAATTTTGAATAAAATAATCTTACAGTGAAACAGCTAACCAAATCAATATCAGACTTTATTCTAGCGTTCGATTTGCTACATCCAATTAATGGAGTTTGTTTTGATGCAATGGTTTTTTTCTATACAGATAAATTAGTACTTCAGATTGAGAGCGAAGTTCACATCATTACCATTCTTAATAAAAAGATAGATGTGCTGTATATTTTAAATCCTGAAATAAGAAATAGAGAGTTGCCGGATATGTTTGAATCTAAACACTGTGAAATTAACTTCAGGGAAAAAAAAGGATTGTTGCTAAAGTCAGTTGATGATCAAAACAGAAGCTACTCTATTTTGATTCAGCCTACAGGTAAAAGTTGCGAACCAGTTACTTTGGAAGAAATTCAGCAAAGAATAAATAATTAAGTAGTTAATCAAATTTTTGATAGCAATTAAATCTGATAGAAATAATGTAATACACACTGTTTCAGTTTCTTTCGTATTAAACTTGCTAAAACGGTATATTATTAGAGTGGTATAAAAAATAAAGAGTTACAGCGTTAAATGAGGATGTAGAAAATATAGGAGAAATACCAAAAACGAAATAGTTCATTTCAAAAAAAGTTGATTTGCTTTTCAGCACTTTCTACAATGTCAGCAAATTTATCATTCAATTTTTTAAAGAAGTCTTTTCGTCGCCTTTTGATTGGAAAGAGTTTATTAATCAATGTTACCAGGTTGGATACAAATCTTTGCCTCTGATTTCTTTAACTTGTTTTATAACAGGATTGGTATTTACAAGTTTACTGCTAATTTAAAAACGGTAAGTGAACGTTTAAATCAACAGGATAATATAGTTGGCGTATTACTGAATGATCCATCAGCAGCTTTTGCGATAAAAACGACATTAAATAAACTGGAAACAAGCAGTAAAAAATTAGATGAAAACCTGGAAGCGTTGCAATATAATTTTTTACTACGGTGATTTTTAAGAAAAAAAGCAAAAGAAAATAATCAATTACATGGCAAGCAAATTTTCAGAAATAGTAAATAGCGATACACCAACGCTGGTGGATTTTTTTGCAGAATGGTGTGAACCCTGCAAAACGATGAAACCAATTTTAGAAGAGCTAAAAAGGAAAACCGGTAATCAATTAATAATTTTAAAGATAGATATTGATAAAAGCCCACAGACAGCCTCCGCCTATCAGATACAAGGTGTACCCACCCTCATCCTCTTTAAAAATGGTGTAATAAAGTGGCGGCAGTCTGGCGTTGTACAGGCAAATCAACTGGTAGAAATATTGCAGCAGTATGCTAAATGATAATAGGTAAAACTGCCGTAATGTGTGAATGATATAACATATTTCTATAAATGTGCAAGCATAAATGTCGTAAAAATGGCCACCTTTGCTTATAAGGAATTATCATTTTTTATTCTTTATTTATTACGGACTTAAATTAATTTAAGAATAAGATAATGTTTCTGACTTTAATAATAATTATTACCATTATTTTCTCATGCAAATCAACAAAATTTACCAGTAGCTGGAGAAATACTGACAAAACAATCGTTCTTGAACAACTGAATAAGGTACTGGTTGTAGCTTTATTTAAAGATGAAACCAGTCGGCACAAAGTAGAGGATCAGATAACTGCTTACCTGAATGGGAAAGGGATTGTATCCTACAATTATTTAAATGAAAGATTTAATAAAGCAAATGAAGAATAATTAAGAAATAAGATAAGAGCTGATGGATTTGATGCTGCGGTAACTATGCGGCTTATTGACGTTGATAAAGAAAGGATTTATACACCCGGCAATACTTCTTATTACCCAACTTACTATCGAAATTTTAGTGGCTATTATTACAGAAACTGGTTTAATTATTCCACACCTTGTTACTACAAAAACTTACAGCGTTGAAACCAACGTGTATTTAATAAAAGAAGATAAGATAATTTACCCGGGGCTTACAAAAACATCTAATCCCGATGGTGTACATAAGATGACCGAAGAAGTAGCACAGTTAGTATATAGTCGAATGCTTAGTGAAGGATTTGTGAGTAAATGATACAATAGATGGCAACTAATTTTTTAAATTTTAAAACAAATAACAATGAATCTTTCGCAAGACGTACAAGAGTTTTTAAATTATCCGGCACTCCAGAAGATAGATCCAACAACGGGCCTGCCCGAAAATGAAAATCTATATGACGTTGTGAGCCAATCGGTATTGGTTATTTTTTTTACAGGGTTGTATCATGTAATACGAACAAAAGAAGCAGCAGCGGAATTATTAGAATTGCAAAATGCAAAAGAAGTACTGGATCAAATATTTAGAAATAATGCAGCAGCCGTATTAACCTCTATATCGGAGTTTACTAAAAAAGATGACAATTATATCCATACAAAATTAAACGAGGTCGCCAATGGTTTCCTGCAGGTGATTCAACAAAGCGATTACGCTGCAGCAATACAAAAAGAAAAAGGGCTTGAGCATTTGTTGAGTAGTGAAATGCAAAAAATACTACTTTTCTTACCACCTGGATTAAAAACAGGAGAATTATTTAATCACGAAACGATAGATGACAACACCAATAAAATGGAGGGACCCGTATCTTCTTTAATGAATAAAATTGGAGATGCGTTTTCGGGAGATATTTAGCTGTTTAAATTAGTTTTTACGTTATTTGAAAACATAATTTTGTTAAACGTAGCAGTATAACATTTATGAAACGAAGAGCATTTGTAGGAATAGCCGGTGGTACTTTCATTTTTGCAGGTGCTGGCGGTTATCTCCTGACTGACAAATAAGTTAAGGGTTTAAAAAAAAAATTGTTTTTTGCAGTGATTTGTTATTGAAAACAAGCAGTCAGGCTATTGAAATGGTTGAATGAAGTTTGGATTAAGAAAAGAAGTATATCCATACTCCGAAATGGATAAATTAGTGTTATGTTAAACTTCTTTTGCCTTTTAACATTTGTGAAGTTTTTGATTATATATCCCCGATCATACTACCTTATTTTAACTGCATATTTGATTCCTATTCTATTTGTTAATAAGGTGTGATTTTAAACGAAATTTTATTTCAACTAAGGATTGTTAATAGTTGCATAAGATTTAACTTACTGTTTTATCCCTTGCATAGTATAATAGGCCATCAATAAGCATAAAAAATTTTCTTATGTAATCAACTGTATTTATAACGTACTTATCTTGCAGACTGAAACCTCTTTTTAACCATGAGATATTTATTATTTGTGTTGGCTATTACAGCCCGCTCATTTCTTTTTGCACAAACAACGGCGGAAAAAATTACTACAGCTACAGCTCAGCTTGTAAGTATTGACCTGCAGCGATTAAAGCTGTTCGAAATAATTGAAACTTATAAATTAGCTAAGATACAGGAAGACCTCGATTTGATAGGACTTCCTGCAGCAATGCGTGGTGACGAAATAATTCATCACAGTGCACTTACACTTGCCTACGCAGAGAAATTTGAACAAGCCCGTTGGGTGGCGCACATTATTACGCAAGATGTAACCAAGGGTACTGTGTTACGTACCAACGACTTTAGGGCAGATGAAAAAGTATCTACCGGTAGCGCTGTAGAAGCAGATTATTTTCTTAAAAAAATGAAGACAGACAGTACATGGGCTTATGATGGCTTTGGCTACGATCGTGGACATCTTGCTCCTTCTGCGGATTTCAGGTGGAGTAAAACTGCGTTATCAGAATCTTATTACTACAGCAATATGAGTCCCCAACTGGCAGAATTTAACAGGGGCGCCTGGGGCAACCTGGAAGATGCCGTTCGTGGATACCTTTACAGAAACCCTGCTACATCACTTTACATAGTAACAGGTCCACTGTTAGCGGATAATTTGCCAGTTATTGAAAGAGGTATAAACAAAGTGAGTATTCCTGCTATGTATTGGAAAGCAGTACTGGATTTCGATAATAAAAAAGCTATCGGGTTTATGATGCCCAATCAAAATATCACCCAACCGCTTGCTGCTTTTGCCGTTTCAGTCAACGAAATTGAAAAAGCAACCGGTCTCGACCTTTTTAACAAGCTACCCATTGACTTACAGGAAACTTTGGAAAAACAAAAAAATATAACCGATTGGTTACCACAGGTTAATACACTCGACATTGAGCCACTGAGCCAGGAAAAAATGGCCCGCAATCATTTTAATACACTTATTGCAGCGCAAATGATGGGGCAGACAAGCGTTGTAAATGTATGCGGTACTGTTGTTGGTGCAAGGCTTAGCAAAGCTGGCAATGTACTCATCAACCTGGATAAGCAATTTCCTAACCAGGTATTTACTGTATTTGTAAAGAAAGAAAACCTGCTCAATTTTAATTACGACCTGGTAGAAGTACTAAAAAATAAAGTGGTTTGTGTAAAAGGAAAAGTGATTAATCAGGGTGAGGTTGCTACAATGTACATTCAAAACCAAAATGATATTACGGTACAGGAATAGTTTGTAAAAACAAACCAACCTACAGGTGGTAATGCCAAATATAATTTTATTACAGGCCAATAAATGCTGGCTAAAATTATGTGTAATGGCGAAGTGTGAATGGATTTGGTAAAGCGTTCTCATACCTGTTCCAGGTTAGATGCCATCTGCATTTCAATACCTACTATTTCTGGCAGAAAGGATAAAGTAATACCATTGTGCAAACTGAATATATGCAGGAGCATATTGAAGCCGCTAGTTTGAGGATTGTAGATAATGCCGGGCATGTTTCTATTCTTGAACAGCCAGATGAGTTGAATACGTATCTATCAAATTTTCTAAATTTTGTGTCTGATTGATATGTTTACCTAATTCTTCCAGCTTATTTTCTTTTTGGCAGACTGCCGTAATTGAAAATATTATTGTCGCAAATAAAATAGTTATCCTTTACTTTTAAATCACTTAAAATTATAAAAATAATTTAGTTTATTTTAACGACGGGATACTCCTGCTGCCCTTATCAGCAACCCTTCGCCAAACCGTTTTTTCACACTATCA
Source organism: Chitinophagales bacterium (assembly GCA_038234405.1). Lineage (GTDB taxonomy): Bacteria > Bacteroidota > Bacteroidia > Chitinophagales > Chitinophagaceae > Ferruginibacter. The sequence goes on along the minus strand of JBBQTZ010000109.1, from coordinate 6,133 downwards.
ATCGCCTGGTACAGGCTAATCGTTTCCTGGGTATCATCAAACAAACTTATCTGGTAATTACCCGGAATAAGATTGGTAAACCTAATGCCAATTAATCGTATAAGCATCCGTCTTTCATACAGCTTATTAAAAAGTTCTTTAGCCGTTTTTAAAAGAATGTGATCAGCGTTGGTATAAGGTATAGTTATCTGCTTTGTAAATGTTTCAAAATTAGAGTAACGAAGTTTTACAGTAATACAACCCGTTACCTTATCCTGTTGCCTCAACTCAAAAGCAATTTTCTCTGTCATTCTTACCAGTTCGCTGTTAAGGAAATTGATATCAATAGTATCCTGCTGAAAAGTATTTTCTGTTGAAATAGATTTTTGTTCGTGAAAAGGAACTACCGGCGTTTCATCAATACCGTTTGCTTTACGCCATAAATCTGTACCATTTTTACCCAATAAATTTTGCATCATTTCTATGGGTATTTCGCTCAGTATTTTTACCGTTTCAACTCCCATCTTTAAAAGAAGATAGGCTGTTTTTTCGCCCACACCAGGAAGCTTTGCAATACCAAGGGGGGCTAAATATATTTTCTCACTACCAAATGGTATTTCTATTTGTCCGTTGGGCTTTACTTCGTTGGTAGCAACTTTACTGATTAGCTTGTTACTGGCAAGCCCGTAAGAAATAGGCAAACCACTTTCTTTTATTATCTTTTTTTTAAGTTCATCACTAAACAATTTGCAGCCAAAAAACTTATCCATGCCGGTAAGGTCAACGTAAAATTCATCAATGGATGCTTTTTCAAATAAGGGTACTGTATCCTGTACAATATCTGTAACCAACCGGGAGTATTTGCTATATGCTTCCATATCTCCACGAACAACAATAGCATGAGAACATAAACGCCTTGCAATTTTCATCGGCATGGCACTATGTATGCCAAATTTCCTCGCCTCATAACTACAGGAAGCCACCACGCCACGGTCGCCACTGCCACCAATTAACACAGGCTTACCAATAAGCTTTGGGTTACGCAAACATTCTACCGATACAAAAAATGTATCAAGGTCAAGATGGGTAATATGTCTTTCAGCTTTTAGTAACACGAATTATAAGTTTGCATATTTTCTTTCTTTGTAACCTGCTTTATACATTTTATGAACTTCAATATTGTACACTCCAAAATCAGAAACAACCTTACCTGTAACTTTATAAAATCCTCTTCCTTTTAATGGATAGTTGCGTAAAGATCCAGGGAAGTGAACGGTATCAATCCAGTCTAAATTCACATCCAGAAAAGTTCCAAAACTCATCCGCTCGTTTCTTACTGTTGTCACCACTTTATAATCAATAAAATATATCAGTACCGTAACTATTTTATTAAGATTTGCAGCCAGGTCTTTAGCCAGTAAATATTTATGTGGATCATCATTTACGAGATCAAAAGGATTGCCTGTTATAAAGTCTAATGTTTCCATTTCATCATACAAATCATCCAGCGGATAATCAATAAACTCAGGCAGCTTAAAATTGACAGGCGCTTCCTTAAACATTGACTGTGCAGCCGGAACATGCGATACATTTTTCTTTTGTAAAAAATTGGCTTCCCATAAAAGTTGCTTTTTCTTTTTTCCGGTAAAGCGAAAAGCGCCAATGCTTACCAGCATATTTAATTGTTCCCTGGTAATATTTGTTCGTTCAATAAAATCTTGTAAGTGAAGAAACAAACCATTTTTATTTCTTTCATCCAATATCACCTCCACCATATCCTGCTGAAAAGATTTGATATGGATAAAACCTGTGTACACATCATTACCCCTGATAGAAGTATAATATTCGCTTTCATTTACGCAGGGGGCATGTACAGTAGCACCCGTTTTTCTCAGTTCTAAAAAATATAATTCCCGGCTGTAAAAGCCACCAAAATTATTGATCACCGCTACCATAAATTCTTTGGGGTAGTATGTTTTTAAAAACAGGCTTTGGTAACTCTCTACCGCAAAAGAGGCTGAGTGCGCTTTGGAAAAACTATAACCTCCAAAACTTTCAATCTGCCGCCATACTTCGGCAGTAATAACATCGGGGTAATTTCTTTCTTTGCAATTCAAAAACCATTTCTCTTTAATCCGCAGCATTTCCTTGTTGCCACGGTATTTACCACTCATGGCCCGGCGAAGAATATCAGCTTCTCCCATATCCAATCCTGCAAAATGATGCGCCACTTTTATAACATCTTCCTGAAACACCATTACCCCAAAAGTTTCCTGCAACAGTTCTTTCATTATAGGGTGGATGTAATCAATATTTTCAGGAGCATGGTATCTTTCAATGTATGCCTTCATCATGCCACTGCTGGCCACACCGGGGCGTATGATGGAACTGGCAGCCACAAGGGTAATATAATCATCGCATTCCAGCTTTTTCAGCAGTTGCCGCATGGCAGGCGATTCTATATAAAAACATCCTATAGTTTGTACATGCTTAATCTGTTCGCTTACCCGTTTATCTTTTTTAAATTTCTTAAAATCGTGGATGTTTACATCTACTCCCTGGTTTTCTTTTACAAGGCGCAAACATTCTTTAATATGCCCAAGACCCCGTTGGCTTAAAATGTCCAGTTTATACAAACCCACATGCTCTGCTACAAACATATCCATCTGTACTGTGGGGAATCCTTTTGGCGGCATAAACACCGTTGCATATTGGTACATACTTTCTTCTGAAATCAACATGCCGCCGGGGTGAATAGACAAATGATTGGGGAAATTCTCTATCAGTTTTCCATAGCGTAAAATCTGCTGCTGTATTTTATCATCGGGGTTGCTACCTGCAGCCAATTGATCTATTTCCTCTTTGGGCAATCCAAAAACTTTCCCCAATTCCCTTACTACTGCCCTGTATTGAAAAGTTGCATACATACCCAATAAAGCCACCTGCTTTTTGCCATAGCGTTTAAAAACATAATCAATTACTTCATCTCTGTCGAGCCAGCTAAAATCAATATCAAAATCTGGCGGCGAAGTACGGTGTGGATTTAAAAAACGTTCAAAATATAAATCCAATTCTATCGGATCTACATCTGTTATTTGTAAGCAATATGCAACAATGGAGTTTGCACCACTGCCACGGCCAACATGATAAAACCCTCTCGATTGTGCATAACGAATAATATCCCAGGTAATAAGGAAGTAAGCATTAAATCCTAATTCATCAATAATCTTTAATTCTTTGGTTACCCTCTCGGCAGCTATTTTATTTTTTCCATAACGGAAGGCAAAACCATCAGCAGTCAGTTTCTTTAATAATATCCTGTCGTCTTCTTTTGTACTGCTGAATATCTTTTTGTTCTTGTCTGTTTTAAAATTTATTTCAATATGGCAACTGTCCATCAGCTTGTATGTATTGGTTACTATAAAAGGATATTGCCTGAAAGCATCGAGCAATTTATCCGGCGGCACAAAATATTCATCCGGGCTGCATTCATCGGCTTTGGATAATTTGGAAAGCAACACATTTTTATCAATAGCTCTCAGCAAGCGGTGCACATTAAAGTAAGTTTTATTTTGAAAAGTAACCGGCTGCCGGATAATCCATTTATCAGCCGTAGCTTTTAAATCAATACTGAATAACTTATTTACCTCCGATGGCAGCACACCAATTTTTTCATTGATAAATAATTGTTCCGGTTCTTTACTGCCTAAGGGGTAAATAACAAAGCCATCCTGTGTAGCTGAAAAAAAAGGTTTTTCCAATGCTATAGCAGGAAAGGGCTTTTTTGCCTGAAAATGTTGTGACAGAAATTCATTAATCCATAACAGCCCTTTGTTGTTGGCAGCAATTAAAACGTACAATAACTGCCCATCATTACGAACCTCCGCACCTGTAATAGGTTTTATGCCCTCCTCCCGGCAATATTTTACAAAGTCCCATATATCACAGGTAGAGTTGATATTGGTTAATGCGAGGGCTGTTACACCATTGTCCAAAGCAGCTTTTACCAGTTCTTTGCTTGAAAAAGTGCCGTAGCGGAAGCTGAAATATGTTTTGCAGTTGAGGTACATTTCTTAATTTAGAAATGCTAAGGTAAGCGTAATGCTAAAATATTTAGCATTTTATTTTGTAATAAAACCATGAAAATTAAAAACCATCCATTTTTGTTGATTAAATAGTTGCATTATTAAATCAAAAAGAACTCCAAAAAGTCTTCTCCATTAGTGTTTTTCACCAACTGAATATCTTCGCCAATTTCGTACATGTAACTGTAAATTCCGTCATCCTTTATATGTACAAAGCGACCCGGCTTATTTATTGAAACCATATAGTTGGAATAATACTTTCAAAGTATGTTTTTGCAACTGTTTGCGTTGCAGGAATGGTAGTTTCTTTGCTATTTTCCGGAGACTTACCCCCCCCTCTTTATAAAATAGTAATATGATCTGGTGATTTGTTTACACTTTTAGCATGAATTCGTGTCTCCTTGGTTTTTTTGCAAAGAGACGGATTAAACTGCCAGTAAAAGTGGTACTATTTTCAACCGCAATGTAGTGCCATTTTCAAACGATATATACAGTTGGAGAGTTTACAACGGCATAATAATGAAAATAGCGGAATAGGGTAGCAGATAATGCAGTTTTGTTGGGCATAAAATTAAAACCAGCCAAAAATATTGTACTACAAACCCCAATGGGGTTTAATATACATAGCCGTGGGTGCAACACATGGACTAATTATGATTGTTGCCAAACCCTTCCAACCCTGAAGGGGTTGAACAGTGTTAAAACCAGCCGTTTGTTGATGAACAATAGTATTGAATTTGGTACGCAATATTTACCGCTGCAATAATATTCAACCCCTTGCAGGGTTGGTTATTTGTATGATTGTATGATGTTTTATACATGGGTTTTACCCACGACTACTCAAATTGAACCCCTTCAGGGTTGAATGCACGGTGGTAAAATGTATCACCATTCTTGGTTTTATAATCTTTTACAGCATGCCTAAAATTGTCTGAACAGGGATTTTTTTAATTAAAGGATTGCCATGACGGTAGAAAATTTTCTGAACCGGGATTTACTGCAAGATTATATTCCGCATAAACAAATTGCCAAATCCCCTACAAACCCCAACGGGGTTTAATGTGCATAGCCGTGGGTGAAACCCATGGGGCTAATAATGATGAAAATTAATCCTTCCAACCCCGAAGGGGTTGAATAATATATCATCACTTTAAGATTGTCAATGCTTTTATTTGCAACATTAATAATGTATGTTTATATAAACATTTAAACATAAATCAAATGGGCACATACAAACAGATTTTTTACCATATTGTTTTCGGTACTAAATACAGGGAATCAACAATTTCAAGTGATTATGAGCAAGCATTATTTAAATATATTTACGGCATAATAAATAACAAAAATTGTAAATTATATCGAATAAATGGTATGGAAGGCCATATTCATATATTTTCTGATCTTCATCCCTCAGTATGCTTGAGCGACTATATTAAAGACATAAAAATTGCAAGCAATGAGTGGATGAAAGGTACCGGAAGATTTCCCGGTTTTAAAGGATGGCAAGATGGTTATGGTGCATTTTCCTATTCTATTAAAGAAAGGGATACCATCATTAATTATATTAAAAATCAAAAGGAACATCATAAAACTGAAACTTTTTTTGATGAGTTCAAACGTTTATTGATTGAAAATGGGATTGAATTTGATGAGAAATATTTACTGTAATTATTATATTCAACCCCTTGCAGGGTTGGTTATTTGTATGATTGTATGATGTTTTATCCATGGGTTTCACCCACGGCTACTCAAATTGAACCCTTGCAGGGTTAAATGCACGGGGTAAAATGTATCACCATTGTTAGTTTCATAATCTTTTACAGTATGCCTAAAATTGTCTAAACCGGGATTTTTTTAATTAAAGGATTGCCATGATGGTAGAAAATTTTCTGAACCGGGATTTACAGGATTAAACGATTGGCCGGAATTTGCTATACAACAACGTTCCCACCATTATCGTAATTCATGTTCGGCATACATTAATAATTGTCGTCACCCCAGCATCAGCCAACAATATTGTACTACAAACCCCAACGGGGTTTAATATGCATAGCCGTGGGTGCAACCCA
>JBBQTZ010000108.1:0-14236 GCA_038234405.1 Chitinophagales bacterium | reverse complement strand
GAAAGCCACGATAGGCATAGGTACCGGCAGTCCGTGGGAAAGCTGGCAACTAATGGGCAGCCCCATCAACCCAACTCCTACGCAACTGGAATTATTAAAACAACAATCAGAACCGGCTTTCAGCTTTTCAAAATTGAAAGTACAAAAAGGGATACCAAATGTAGCCTTCAATTTAAAACCGGGAGAAGTGCAATACATTGAAATTACTTTACCCACAGCCGCTGTCACCACACGGTTTTTAAATGCCGCAGAATTTGAAATATGGAATAAGGCAATGGGGGAAAAATCGAATTAGTAAAAGAGGCTTTGGGTTCAACACTTATTTATATCAACTAAAATTTTTAGGTAAACCTTTAAATTACGTGTAAGTATTAGCTCATAAAATACCAGTTAAAATTGTGATTGAGCTACCGAATTAATTGAAACTAATTAATGTTTTGGGTTATTAGTTACCGTTGCTTTCACCTTTACATCCATTGAACTGTTACCCATCAAAATTGACCAACCGACAGGATATATCTTCCAGCTCTTTTGACTATAATCCCATTTTTGAAGTTGGCTTGCAGTAATTTTTAGCTGCACTCTTTTTTTGCAGCCTTTAGTTACAAAAACTCTTTCAAACGCTCAACAAGGTGAAGCTACTGGAATTGATATCAAATTTATGTTGGTAAAATTAAAAGGGTGCATCCAAATTTAAACGCCAATACTAAGCGCTGGCTTAAATACTACTGCGTTTGATACAAGGTAAAAAGTCGCTTTGTTTTTGCTCCCAAAGTCACCTGCCAGTAATATATACACCGGAGAAAATTGTGTGTGTCCGGGTAGTTGTTGTACCGTAATTTGCCTTTTCCTTTACTCCAGAATTTTAACCTTTGACATTGGTATTCCTTATTTTTTCCAGCCGTGGTCGGTGTCCTCACCGACCACTTGTTGCTGCGACAATTTGGGATGCACCCAAATTAAAACGCCAATACTAAGCGCTGGCTTAAATACTACTGCGTTTGATACAAGGTAAAAAGTTGCTTTGTTTTTGCTCCCAAAGTCACCTGCCAGTAATATATACACCGGAGAAAATTGTGTGTGTCCGGGTAGTTGTTGTACCGTAATTTGCCTTTTACTTTACTCCAGAATTTTAACCTTTCAAATTGGTATTCCTTTTTTTTTACGACAGTTATAAAACGGTAATATCAAATACATCTTCGATTTTTTTACCTGCATATTCTGCAAATAAAAGAAACAGTTTTTTAAAGGGAGGCATTTGTGCCACCTCAAAGCTACCAAAGTAATATGGATACAATTTACCGTCTGCTTTGTAGAAATCCATCACTCACGTATTCGATGGTTCAGTTTTTATCAAAATCATTTACAAACAATGTTGCAGGATGAAAGCTATTAGTTTTCAATTTTGTATTCAATCCTAAGTTATCAGCCACAAAATCAATGTTTACATCAAAGCCTTCATGAGCAGTTTAAATTGTAATATAAAGTCTTGCAATAAATCGTTTTAGATTTATTTAAATTGTTATTATTTATTTTTTCAGTTAGGTAGCTATTTTGAAAAAGAATGAATAAACTGCGCTACTTGTTGATTAAACAGGGAGGCACTGCCAAATAAAAATTGGTGCTGAATAGGCAATACATAAATAGGGAAATTTACAAGCTCTGTTTCAAATTTTTTCATTCGTACTCCATCCTTTTCGGTAGTTAGTATTATTTTATTGTTGGATTTAATTTTTTCAAATTGCTTTTTAATATCGAGTAAATCATCGCTATCAAAAATATGATGATCAGGATACCGGAGCATATCATAAGTATGAACGCTGGCAGTTAAATAATCTTTTAAAGTTTTTGGGCTTGCTATCCCACAAACTAACAAAACATTCGTATGTGCCGTAATCGCTTTTTCATTTTTATTAAATAAATGATATGGATTGCTGTAGCTTATACTGGTAAAATAAACCGCTTGATGAAAAAGCGGTTTTAATTCTATTACAATGGATGCTCTTTCCAAGTCTGTTAAATCGTTTTTGCATTTTGTAACAATAATTATTTCTGCTCTTTTAGCACTGCTTCTTACATCTCTTAAATCGCCGGCTGGCATTACTATATCTCTTGTGTAAAGGTCTTTGTACTCTGTAAGTAAAATATTAATTCCTGCTTTTACATGCCTGTGTTGAAAAGCATCATCTAAAATAATTACAGCAGTAGCGGGCCTTTCTTGCAGCAGTTGCGGTATTGCAACAAGCCTTTCTTCGCCAACAGCCACTGTTATATCCGGAAATTTTTTATGAAATTGCATGGGCTCATCCCCTATTTCCAATGCGGTTGTTTCTTCATTGGCAATGCCAAATCCCTTTGTTTTTCTTTTGTAACCACGGCTCAGTGTTGCAATATTGTATTGCTCTTTCAGCAAACGGATTAAATATTCTACCATAGGGGTTTTTCCGGTGCCACCTACTGCAAGATTACCTACACAAATAATAGGGAAATTAAATTCGGAAGACTTTAATATATTTTTATCAAACAGCCAATTGCGGAGCCAAATAAATGCACCATAAAACAGCGAAAAAGGAAACAATAAATATCTAAAACTTCTTAGCAAAATAATGCTTTTATAAGATGATTAAAATGAATAAATGGCATCGTGGGTAATACAATAGTTTAATGGCATATCAAACTGATTGGCATCTGCAATTGCATCTACAGGGGCAAAATAGCTAAAGCCAATTTTTATTGCATCTGCCCGGCAATTTATTAAAAACCTGTCATAGTATCCTTTGCCATAACCAACCCTGTAGCCTTTTTTATCAAAAGCCAATAAGGGCACTATAATGAAGTCAATATCTACGGGACTTATATCCATACCCGTCATTGGCTGATTAAAGCCCAGCTCATTTTTTTCAAACTCGGTTTCATCATTTACCAAAATGGGTAACATTATTGAATAGCCATCTATTTCGGTAACTAAAGGATAATACAGTTGCTGCAATGGATTTTTAAAATAGCAATAATCAGTAACCAATTGCGGGTCAAATTCATTCAAAAGTTCCATAGGGGCATAAGTCATAATTACTGCCGGAATATCTATTGCAAGCTGCTGAAACTGTATCAGCATCAAATCATCTAACTTTAAAATTTGAGCAGATGTAAGCCCCTTTCGCCTTTCTTTATAAATATGTCTGATTTCACTTTTTTTCATATCAAAGCTGAATTGAAAAGAAATATAATAATTACTTAAGGTATTTTAGTGTAAGAAAGTAGTATTTATGCCTAATAAAATTACCTGTAAAAAAATACAGTTTAATTAACTCACCCTATAAAGATAGAAAAGATTGTACTGCCATAGTTTCTTTCTGTTTTGTAGTGTGGAAATTTTTTATAATCATTGCGGGGCGTATGTTCAAGCACAAACAAAGCGCCTGGCTTTAATAATTTTTGCTCTATTATTTGTAATGGCAAATCATCAATTGTACCCAATGCGTAAGGAGGACCGGCAAATATAAAATCATATTGATCCTTACAGGTTTCTATATATTTAAAAACCTCCATCTTTATTAACTTAAAACCAGTAAAAGCAAGATCTGTAGATGTTTTTTTTATAAAATCATACATCTTGTTGTCTTTTTCTATAATGGTAAGGTCAGTTGCCCCACGGCTGGCTAATTCGTAGCTTATACTGCCTGTACCGCCAAAAAGATCGAGTGTTTTTAAATCTTCAAACTGTAGATTATTTTGTAAAATATTAAAAAGTCCTTCTTTGGCTATATCTGTTGTTGGCCTTGTGTGAGGCATACTGACAGGGGGATTAATTTTTCTGCCACCGTGGGTGCCGCTTATTATACGCATAAAGCCATTAAAAAAAGGTTACTAAAATAATGTGATGGCAACTGCTTCATCTTTTCCGGATAGCGAAAATCTTTAGGGAGGGTTTCAAATTGAATGTGAATAAAGTGCATCTTTAGAGCTTGATGAATTTTTGATTCAATTTCTGTCATTCCGGTAATTTGTAGTAATACCTGGGTAACTGGCACTAAATAGCTGGCGCATAGCTGTAATAAATAGTAAACAACATCTTCGGGTACTTTAAAAGAAAAGTTTTGAACAAACTGTAACTGACCATCTTTTACCAACTGTACGGTAAAGAAACTGTTGCCAAATATGCAATACAAATGATGTTGCTTAAAAGGTAATAAATCTGGCAATAAGCTATATTGATGGGTAATATTCATAGAAGAAAAAAGATAAGAAAAAACTGAGTCTAATAATTTTGGAACCACATAGAATACATGTAAGTTTTGTTTGTAAACAAAATCCGAATGAATGTAATCATCATTAATATCGCCAAGCACAAGCTCAAGAACCAATTTTTTATTGATGCCATCTAATAATGCGTGAGGAAAAAGAATAGCTCTTGGATAAGCATAAATAATAGTTACTTTGGTAAAACTCTCCTGTAAAATGGGCTCAGACGAAACTGACATTTTGATAAATAATGCAGCTTTTTCGATACTGGCCCCTTCGGGAAAATGATAAACAAGTAAGGTATGACAGTTTTTTTTTGAATCGATAACTACATAAGATATACCCCATAAACTTATTTCAATAACAAGAGAGGCTTCACCTGTTAAATTTTCCGCAACTTGTATTTTAAAGGTTGGCTCCAAAGTTTGTTTTTAAACAGGTAAAAAAAGATATTTTTGCAAACTTATGGAAAGTGCGGCAACCGTAAAAGATTTAAAAGTACAAGTAACCAATAAGCAGATAATTTCTATTGCCTTACCTATCACATTTGCAATACTGGTACCGCAAATAAATATGCTAACCAATAGCATATTTCTGGGGCATCTTAATATGGAGGCACTTGGTAATGCTGGCATTACGGGTGTTTTTTACCTGATTTTTGCTGTAGCCGGTCATGGCCTAAATAATGGTATTCAATCTGTATTTTCAAGATATGCTGGCAGTGATAATACAAAAGCGTTTAAAACTATTTTAGCACAGGGAATAAGAATTAGTTTGCAATATGCCTTTATTGGAATTTTAATTACCTGGTTTATTGCCCCGTTTATATTGCAGCAGGCGGCAGACCCAAAGGCTTTTCCCCAGGAAATGAGCTTTTTAAAAATTAGAATATTGGGCTTGCCTTTTTTATACCTTTTTCAAATGGGAAATGCATTTTTAGTTGCAACGCTCAACAGCCGCTATATGATTCTTGGTTTTCTTGCAGAAACGCTCATAAATATTTTACTGGATTACCTGCTTATATTTGGCCACTGGGGTTTGCCTGCATTGGGTTTTAACGGTGCTGCAATAGCATCTGTTATTGCAGAAATAGCTGGATTTTTAGTAATAATGGTAGTGTTGTACAAAACGGGATTAAAAAAAGAATATGGCTTACTTCAAAACCTTAGATACAACAAAGAAAAATCTAAGGAAATTATAAAAATTGCTACTCCACTCATTTTACAATATGTAATTAGTGTAACAACCTGGTTAACTTTCTTTTTTTTAATTGAATCAAGGCACGATGAAACTGCCAAAGCAATTAGCAATACCTTACGAAATATTTTTGGTTTGGCAGGTGTATTTGTTTGGGCATTTTCAGCTACCTGCAACGCCATGGTAAGTAACCTGATGGGGCAAAAGCGGGAAGATAAAGTGGCAGAAGTCATTAGTAAAATTATGCTGTTAAGTATGGTTATGTGTGGTGTAACTATCTTAATTATCAATATTTTTCCACAGTTGTTTTTTGGCCTTTTTGGGCAGGGTAACCTTTTTGTACAAGAAGCTATACCGGTATTAAGGATGGTTACTGCTGGTTTAATGATAATGAGCGCAGGAAATATTTGGCTTAATGGAGTAACTGGTACCGGAAAAACTAAAGTTAACCTTGCCTTTGAAATAATTGCTATTAGTATTTATTTGGTTTACACCTGGATAGTAATGAAAGTGCACTACACCACACTGGCAATGGCATGGAGTAACGAATTAGTGTATTGGACTTCCATTTTTATCATGTCTTTTTGGTACATAAAATCTGGAAGATGGAAAAGCAAAAACTTAGTTAAATAAGTTTACAGGCAATGGATTTACATTTTTACTGGCAACCATTTTTTACCATTTCTTTGAAAATACTTTACGCTGTATCGGCGCACACCATTTTTTACTTTTTAAATCAGAAATATGTGTAGGTTCAAAAATGTGAAAGGCTAAAAAAATGCCATGTACTTATCTTTAGTTGGATACAGTATTACTTATTGTAATTTTATTTCTTAATCAATTTTTATGAAACCGTTTATTCGTAGAAAATCATCAAAAGCAAAAGCCTACATAGCTAAAAACAAGGCGAACAATAAAAACGTAGGTAGTAACACTATCAATAAAAATTATTTGCTGCACCATGTATTTTTTTGGTTAAAGAACCCAGATTCCGTTATAGACAAGGAGCTGCTGGTAAAGGGTATTAAAACCTTAGCAGCTATTGAAACTGTACGCAGCATACATGTAGGTTTACCTGCAAGTACAGAAAAGAGAGCTGTTGTGGATACTAGCTGGCAGGTAAGTGAACTTATGTGTTTTGATGATACAGATGGACAAAAAGTTTACCAGGATCATCCCCTGCACCATGCATTTGTTGATACATACAGCCACCTTTGGAGCAGGGTATTGGTTTATGACGCAACGGGGGCGTAGTATATTTTAAACTGCAAAGGTTAGTTTTTATTTTATTTTGATGGCAATACAGTAGCTATTGCTGTTTTGGCCTGCTGCTTATTTATAAAATTTTCAGCTATACTTAAGGGGCGAAAAGTAAAGCGCTTTTTATTATGATGCCCTCCAATACGATGTAAAATATTTCGAAGTGTTTCAATTACTTTAATGGTATGGTCACCTTTATTAATCATCACACATTCAGCCATAGCGGCATGGGCTGCATCAGTAATTTCTGACCGGGTAGCAATGCCCGATTTATTAAGGTTTTCTAATACCTGTGTAGCCCATATTACGGGTACATGAGCTGCTTCGCAAATCCACAATATTTCTTCCTGAATTTCTCCCATCCGTTCAAATCCAATCTCAACAGCAAGGTCGCCCCTGGCTATCATTACTCCAAAAACAGGCTGCTGCATTCCACCAAACAACAGATCAGGCAAATTGATTACTGCTTCCGGCGTTTCAATTTTAATAATAATATAAGGGGGATTAGAGGTAAGCTTTTTCAATGATTGTTGCAAGGCCTCAAGGTCGGCTGCATTGCGTACAAAAGAATAACCCACCATATCTGCATGGCTACAAACATACGGTAAACATGCTTTATCAAATGCTGTAAGAGACGCAACTGCAATAACAGAATCGGGGAAATTAATGCCTTTACCTTCTTTAATCTGTTGCTTTACAGAAGATATACGAGCTATCCTCATAGCAGCTTTACTGTTTTTTATTGATACAATAATACCTTTTACTATACCATCATCTATATAAACCCTTTCACCTTTTTTTAGCATTGCAATAATACCAGGCTCGTTTGGGCTAATTACAATATCGGTATCAGCAAATCCTTTAGATTCTTCGGCTAACCATATCAAATCACCCTCTTTTACTTTTACCTTACCTTTTTCCTTGCCTTTACACATCAGTTTTGTTCTAATTTTTGGACCTGCCAAATCCATATAAATTTTACAGGTAAGTCCGGTAAAGAGGCAGGCTTTTTTTAGCTGCTGTATCATTTTATTCCAGGTGGCTTCGTCATCATGTGCACAATTAATACGTGCTACATTCATACCATTTTTAAGCAAGTTTTTAATAAGCGGATAATTATCTGCAAATGCTGCATCAAAGGTCACCATCAAATAAGGGGTTACCGCATCAGGTTTTGTTCCAAACAAGGTTTTACTTTTGTACAAAATCTGCTGTTGATTATACTTGTACGTACAGGTATCCAACTCGGCTGTAGTATATTGCTTCCCTAACAACTGTAAAATTGACTGTAATTGCCTGTGAATATGGCTTTCGGAGCTGGATAAGGATGAAAATCCAAGTACATGAAGTCTATCTTGCAAATCCCTTACATCTTCTTTACGCAAGGTTAAATAATGTAGCAGGTTTTTTGCAGCGGGCAGTTGCAGTGGGTGAATTTTAGTAAAAAGTGGCAGGTGTTTTTTTACTTGTAACAGCATTTTACTTTCCAGTTTTATTAATTGATGCTGTATATTTTGTAATTCGGTGGGCTTCATTTTGTAATTTTAAAAAAACTAATCTGGCTAAAATTACCGCTATCAGTTTTGCTATTTGCTGATGAATGTCACCATTTAATATGATTGTTTCCTCAGGCTATTTGAGCTTAAAAAAGAACAACCTGTACAATTACTTTACAGGTTTAAAATATAAACCACCTAAATGAAAAAAGAAGTCAACAAGATTATTAAATTAGCATAAACGTTAAACTACTTGTACGTTTAAACAGTAATGTATTCTTCCCTATGGCAAACTACAATTTTTAAATTTGTAATTGGTCTTTATCTTCACAGCAGAATAACTTCTCAACTATATATTTTAAATATAAAACTTATGTACACACCAGCCTCCAACCGATATGATGTAATGAAATATAACCGTTGTGGAAAAAGCGGCCTAAAGTTACCTGCAGTTTCATTAGGGCTCTGGCATAATTTCGGTTCAGTTGATAGTTTTGAAAATAGTCGCAGTATCATTCACCGTGCATTTGATAAAGGCATTACACATTTTGACCTTGCCAATAATTATGGACCTTTTCCTGGCAGTGCCGAAGAAAATTTCGGAAAAATTCTTCAAAAAGATTTTACTGGTAACCTTAGAGATGAGTTGGTAATTTCTACCAAAGCAGGATATGATATGTGGCCAGGACCTTATGGTGAATGGGGTTCAAGAAAATATTTACTATCAAGCCTCGATCAAAGCCTAAAGCGCATGCAACTGGAGTATGTAGATATATTTTACTCTCATCGATTTGACCCTCATACACCATTAGAAGAAACCATGATGGCATTGGATACGGCTGTAAAAAGCGGTAGGGCCTTGTATGCAGGCATTTCCAGCTATACAGCAACAGATACGATAAAAGCTATAGAAATTTTAAAAGAGCTAGGTACGCCTTGCCTAATTCATCAACCCAAATATTCTATGTATGAACGATGGGTGGAAGATGCTACTACCCACGATGGTAAAAGCTTGCTGGATGTTTTGCAGGAAAACGGTGTGGGATGCATACCCTTTTCACCTTTAGCGCAAGGATTACTTACCAACAGATACCTGCATGGCATTCCTGACAACTCAAGGGCAGCAAAAGCTGTATTTTTAAACAGCGCAGATATTACTGCAGAAAAACTACAGCAGATAAACAAACTCAATGAAATTGCAAAACAAAGAAACCAAACCCTTGCAGAAATGGCGCTGGCATGGCTGTTAAAAGATAAAAGAATTACTTCGGTATTGATTGGAGCAAGTTCGGTAACCCAACTAGATGATAACCTGGCCTGCTTAAATAACCTGGCATTTTCTCCGGATGAGCTAAACGAAATTGAAACAGTACTTAATAAGTGAAATAACAAAACTTGTCTTTAAAATTATGGATTGGGCTATTTTTACTATCTGGCAATTAAAATTTTACCCATTTTAAATTTATAAATTATGCAAACTCGTCGCCAATTTTTAGTTACTACCAGTGCAGTTACAGCAGGCAGTTTACTGCTGCCATCCTTTACCAATAAATATAAAAAGATAACTAATGCTGGTGTACAGCTATATACTTTTAGAAAAGAAATGCTTGATGATGCAAAAGGTACTTTGCAAAAAATTGCAGCCTTAGGCATTAAGCAAATTGAATCTGCTGCAAGTATAAAAGGGCATTATTATGGTTTATCTGCCAAAGAAATGAAAGAGGTTTGTACCAATCTTGGTATGACACTACGCAGTGGCCACGTACAAATAAATGATAAATGGGAGCAAACGATGAATGAAGCTGCCGAAGCAGGACAAGAATACCTGGTATGTTCAGTAATGCCCACCCATGGCCAAACAGCCGATAATTACAAGAAAGTAGCTGAGGTTTTTAATAAGGCGGGCGAAGCTTGTAAAAAGCTCAACATCAAGTTTGGCTATCATAACCATGGAGAAGAATTTGAAATGGATAAAGATGAAATACTGTATGATATTTTGTTAAAAAATACCGATGCAGGCCTTGTACACATGGAAATGGATTTAGGATGGGTAGTAGTAGCTGGTAAAAACCCTTTAGATTATTTTGAAAAATACCCTGGCAGGTTTCCCCTATGGCATTTAAAAGATATGAAGATTTCAAAAAAAATCAGTACCGAATTTGGAAAAGGTGATTTGGATATTGTTCAAATGCTTAAAAATAAAAAACAAGCTGGTTTGCAATATTATTTTATAGAGCAGGAAGAGTATTCCCATTCTGCTTTTGAAAGTATGGAAATAAACATGGAATACCTTAAAAAACAGAAAATATAAAGTCAACGTTAGTAAGTGTTAACAACGTATATATGCTACAATATCAGACTATTACATATTTATTATTAATTAGTTACTTAAAGTTAATCATTTTACTTTTTTAAAAAAATATAATACATAAATAGCATAAAGGAAAAAAGCATGGTTTCAATTTTAATAGTCGTGGGTGAAACTCATGGAAAAAAATTTGAAATAAAAAAATTGCCAACCTTGATAGGGTTTAAATAATTGTAACCGTAATTATTGCGTATCACAATCATTCCTATTTCTCATTATCAAACGAATGAATATGTGACTGTTAAACCCCTACAAGGGTGGAAGAGTTTAGTAATAATTATTAATTGCCCATGGTTATTCATACTGAACTTATTTTTTGTTTGTTGTACAATATTTTTGGCTGATGTTGGTGTAATACATAGTGACAAGTAGATCAGCGGTTGAACCGTTATCGCAAAGTCAATACAGGCAACCCTATAATCCTGTAAATTGCAGTTAAGACAATTTCACGCAGCAGTTGGTAATAATATCAACAAGGGAGAGCAATTTTATCCCAGGCATTGCACTACACCGTATTAAACAAATATGCTGGAGTTGAATAGAAAGGTTTAATTAATTACAGCATTAATCTTTAACCAAAGCTCATTGTCAAATCCTGATACTGCGAAATTCGGATTTCCCGGATCGGATGCTTCACCCATTCTTACAATTACCATGTTTTTACCTGGAACAACATAAATACGTTGATCACTTGCACCCATTGCTGCGTACATATCTGAAGGAGCATTTGATATAAGGGTGGTATTAAATACCGTTTGCCCACCGGGTACCATATAGGTAGATTTGCCATTAAGCCACCATAAATAACCATAAGATGGATTGATGTTTTGAGAGGTGTTTATACTTTCAAGAAAAAACGATTCATTGATAATTGTTTCGTTTTTCCACTTACCCTTGTTAAGAGCCAATAACCCAAAACGAGCCATACTACGTGTATTACTATTATATACTTTGAAAATGAGTCCATTGTTCCAAAACCCTTCCATTCCAATTTTAGTTTTTAGTTTGGCATTAAAATACGTTTCAAAATCCTGCTTACCAGCTTCAGCAACAACATCCATTAATTTTTGAAAAACATTGTGATAAGACCATCTTGAACCGGCATCTGCCAGGTAAGTCAAATTAGATTTTGTAACAAATTCACTTGCATCATTAATACCAGAAGTCATAGTTAGCAAATGTCTTGTTGTGATAAGGTTTTCTTTTAGTATCGGCTCACTCGTCCAACCAACATTTAAATACTGAGAAACTTTGTTGTTGATATTTAAAAGTCCTTCTTGTTGTGCAATGCCTGTAGTGGCGGCTACCAAGGTTTTACCAGCACTATTCCATTGCCAGGTAGCAGTAGCTGAATGTCCGTTAAAATATTCTTCCATTACAATTCTACCGTTTACGAGAATCATAAACGACCGGGTATTTTTTTGAGCAAGATAAGTTTTTAAAGAGGGAAGAGCAGCCTGGTTCCAACCCAAAGCAGCAACTGTTTTTGTTTCCCATATATTACCTGTATTAGAAGGAAAATACATCCCATCAGTTGGGGTGGGTGCAACAGCATTGTCTTTTTTACAGCCAATAATTGACAACAATAATAAAAGGAATGTTAGATTTTTCATACTGTATGTGCTATGTTTTTAAAATTTGTTATTTGATTAGATGTTAAAATTTACTAAAGGTTTAATTTTTTTTACTTTTTATCTACAATTATTTTAAGCAACATTTTACTATTATTATCGAAACGAAGTTGTAATACAAAGGAAGCAGCAATTTCAAAAAAAGATGAGCAAATGATACACTACCTTTTGTAAGGCAAAAATGTGGCTGTTCAGTAACTAATACCATCTGTTTCAGCCTGAATAGATTTACAACTTTACAAACCAGCTTTATTAATTGCAAACATAGTACGACAAATGAACAAGTAAAATCTATAGCGTAACTCCTATTCAGGTGTAAAAATTGCTTAAAAAAATTAAAAACTACCTTCGCCACCTATTATGGAAAATATAACTTTTGATAATTTAAATCTAAACACCCCCTTATTAACTGCATTGGATGAAATGGGCTATACCCATCCAACGGTAATTCAACATCGGGTTTACCCCATTGTAATGTCGGGTAAAGATGTGTGTGGCATTGCGCAAACCGGTACTGGTAAAACTTTTGCATACCTGCTACCCTGCCTCAGGCAATGGAAATTTAGCAAAATAAAGGATCCTCAAATATTGATTATAGTGCCCACAAGAGAGTTGGTAGCACAGGTTGTAGAAGCTGTAAAAGCCCTTACGCCTTATATGAGCCTTGTAGTAACTGGTGTGTATGGTGGGGTAAATATCAACACCCAAAAACTGGAAGTAGAAAAAGGAGTTGATGTGTTGGTAGCAACCCCCGGCCGGCTGTATGATCTTGCAATGACCGGTGCATTTAAAACAAAAATGATTAAGCGGCTTGTAATTGATGAGGTAGATGAAATGCTAAACCTTGGCTTTAGAACTCAGTTAAAAAACATATTGGATTTATTGCCCCCAAAAAGGCAGAACCTGCTATTTTCAGCTACCATTACAGAAGAGGTATCGTTGCTAATGACAACCTATTTTAATGATCCGGCAATGGTAGAAGCTGCCCCAACCGGTACACCGCTCGAAAACATTATTCAGACTGCTTATAATGTACCCAATTTTTACACAAAAGTAAACTTGCTTGAGTTATTACTAACCGAGGATGACAGCATGACCAAAGTACTTGTATTTGCTGCTACCAAGCAACTGGCAGATCAGTTATATGAGCAACTAGAGACTAAATTTCCGGGAACAGCAGGTGTAATACATTCCAATAAAGAGCAAAACCACCGGTTTAATACTGTGAAGCAATTTAAAGAAGGCGTATATAGGTTTATTATTGCTACAGACATTGTTGCAAGAGGTATAGATATTGCTGAGGTAACCCATGTTATTAATTTTGACACGCCTGATGTACCAGAAAATTATATTCACCGCATTGGCCGCACCGGCAGATTTGATAAAAAAGGAATTGCCATTACTTTTATAACCGAAAAGGAAAAACTATTACAAACTGCTATTGAAGGGTTGATGAAAATGGAAATACCCCTTACTGCATTGCCAACCAACCTAATTATTTCTGATGAATTAACCAAGGATGAAAAGCCAAAGGTTTACATGAAAATAATACAGGTAAAATTACCCAATAAGGAGGATGTTGGACCTGCTTTTCATCCAAAATCTGCGAAGAATAGTAAGGTGAATTATATAGTTAAAAAGAAGGACAGAATGATGAAAAAATATGGCAAACCTATTACAAGGGGGCAAAAAAAGAAATAATTACTTACCTTATTATAAACATCCCCTGCTTCCACTTCGTTGTTGTATTTAATCACCAACAAATTCACGCATTTATTGGTGTATCACACAATAGTTAAGGTTAACAATTACAAATTATCAATAGCAATTCGCTTTTTTTAGCTATAGCTCTGGTAAGCCTTGGTTTTTGTTTTCGCCAACAAATTATACCAAAGTATTTACAAATGTTGGGTTAAATGCTTGGTTAAACCAATCATTTTCAATGTGGTAATTATGTAACTTTTAATTTAAATAGTGTAATTTTTTTACTGCAACTTTTTTAACCTTTACATATTAATTTACGTTTAAGTATACTATATAAA